>JASFYU010000035.1:0-8189 GCA_045046905.1 Flavobacteriaceae bacterium
TTGCCTTGCCTGGTCCTCCTCTATTTGCATTGGTAAGGCTGCCTGTGAATATTCCTCTTCTCTTATACCGTATATCAGGGCCAAAGGTCGTTTTCCATTGAAGCCCTTCAGCGAGGTTGATGTCTAGATAAATTGGTGCCAAAATCCGAGTTACTTTACGCTCATCGGCAAATGCCCCGTCGACTAGTTCGCTCAATGGGTTGGTACGTATACCGTCATTGGTAGGTAAAAACAATAAATTACCTTCGGTGTCATAAGGCACGCCCAAAGGGTTAATAGCTAAGGCCTCGCCCATAACCGCATTTGACCCCCAATTTTGCACCGAATTTGTAATTACAAAAGACAGGCCTATTTTAAAGGTGTCATTAATGCGATGATCCAAATTAATTCGACCCGTAAATCGCTCAAAATCCTGATTACTTATAATTCCCTGCTCACTAAAATACCCCACTGAAGCATTGAAGGTAGTTTTATCAGATCCGCCACTTACACTGACTTGGTGATTGGTCTGCCAGCCAGAATTAAGAACCTCATCTAACCAATTGGTTGAGCGACCTTCCGCAATGGATTGTAGTTCTACTGGATCCTCGAAAATTTCAGAATCTGCCGGTATTGTACCATTCCAAGCCGTACGTTTTGATTCTCTTCGCAATGCTGCAAATTGTGCGCCGTCCATCATATCGACCAAACGCAATGCAGAAGTAACACCGTAATGACTATTGTATGATACCTTGGTTTTGCCTACTCTTCCTCTTTTTGTCGAAATCAGTATAACGCCATTGGCTCCACGAGATCCATAAATCGCTGTGGCAGCTGCATCTTTTAAAATTTGCATTGATGCGATATCACCAGGAGCAATGTCTGCTATGGCATCAGCATCTAATTGAGGAATACCATCAACAACATATAAAGGGTCATTGGACGCATTCACAGAACGTCTGCCACGTATTCTCACTGTAGAACCTTGACCAGGCCTACCACCACTTGCCTGTATATCAACACCGGCAACCTGCCCTTTTATCGCATCGATACTACTTGAAGTGGCAATTCTTTCTATTGACTCTGCGCTAATAGAAGCTATGGCGGCGGTAATTTCGCCTTTCTTCTGAGTACCATAACCTACTACGACTACCTCGTCTAATTGCGAGGCATCGATTTGCATGCCGACACTGACACTTGATCTGCCGTCAATGGCAATCTCTTGAGTGCTATAGCCTACATAGCTGAATATCAAAATACTGTTCGTATCCGCAGCAATAGAATAGTTGCCGTCAAAATCGGTTACGGCACCCGTTGTGGTGCCCTTTACTACGATACTTGCCCCTGGTAGGGGTGATCCATTTTCATCGGTGACTACACCGGTGATTGTAGATTGAATTATTGCTTTCAAGCTGTTGTTTTTATTTATTTCTACAGTGGCATGTATAGAAGCAATACCAATAGAACAATAAACAACAGAAAGCAAAAAGCTTCTTGCTTTGGGCAACAGTCTTTTCAAAATTAATTTTTTCATGTTGTAATCAGGTTTAAGTTGTTAGTTTTTCCGTTTAAAAATATCAGATATTTTAGTGTTCATATTTGACTAGTAATCAGATGAGTTAAATTTCTTTTACTAGTATTTTTTATTTCAAGGGCTTTTGTTTGTGTTGGTCATACGTTGTCTTTGTTTGGGTTATTAAAAAGTTTGAAATTTTATAAGTATTCGTTTGTATGAAAATTGAATTTAATCTTGATTTTCAATGTGATAGTTATTAAAACATGAAATCTCACATAAATTACGTTAACGTTAACGTAGGATGCGTTAACGTACACATAAATTGCGTTAACGTTAACGAATATAGGGATACATTTGAATATAAAAAAAAGAAAATGATTTTTTTTTGTTAATTTATGATAAATCACAATGCGGTTTTAGGAAGCAAATTTTAAATAAGAGCGCATTTTTTTGGATATAAAGCCACTTGCATAATACAAGAAAACCACTAAAAGTTCTAGGTAGGAGCTAGCTCTCTATTTTTAGTCTTAAAAAAGAATGCTTTTATAATCGACTAATTCTAGCCTAAACCAGAGAAGTAAATTGCCCCTGAACAAGGAGAAATCTTTGGTCGATTCAGAATACATATTGCAAAATTCTCTGGAAAAGGAGGTTGGACCTATTCAGAAATGCCAGAAATCATTCAAAATAGTAAGAATCTTTTTGGATGGGTAAAAATTTAAGGAAAAATTGACGAGTTCGCATTAAAGCACTTTAAACTAATGCCAATTGGAAAGGGAAAATTGCTCCTTCCTGTCAGAGCTAAAATTCGCAAAAAAGATTAAGAAACTAGCAGGAGATTATGTACATATAATTCTCTGTGCTGACGATTCCTTGTTTGAAATACCCATTGAGATTATTGATTGTTATAAAAATGAACCGAAAACAGTATTGGAGACCTTTCTGTCTTTTACAGAGAGAGAACAAAAGATCTATTTAGATTGGATCTATAATGCAAAGACTATGGAAACAAAGGTTGACCGAATAGTTCAAATGTTGAATCCCTTATTGAGGGTTTAATCAAAAAGAATTGCCCTAGGCTCTGCCTCGTGATTTTCGATTTACCTCTCCTAGGTAGAGCCTGCCTCGAAATGAAAAATGTGTTTTTGGAAGCATACCTCGTTCCCTTGGGTCGAGGTTGTTGATTTAGGGTTCAAAAAAGTCGCGGTTTTATGACAAGGAGGAAGACGAATAAAAAACACGATTTCATACTATTGATACCGCAAATAACCTATGTACTAAAAATAGTTTGTTAAAGTTAAATACAATGGTAAAGAATACCAAAGTGAAAATCACCCAATAGCCATATTTACTTAAGTTTGGGCCGCTATAATAAGATTAAATGCTTTGGCCTAGAGCAATCCGATGGCCTTTGAGAAGAAAGAAAGACCTTTTCTAGTATCGATAAAATAGTGCAGTTCAATTCAAAAGGAATTAACATCCATAGTATAATTGTAGTACTATTGCACATATTCAGTGTAGTACATACGAGCCGTTTTGAAAATGGAAATAAAGAGCTAGAGGTTGTTTGGTGCTAAAATGGCATGGAAGACAAAATATAAGCGCTAAAAATGTACGTAGTAATTGAGAAAAAGAATACTTCATATTTAAAAACATATAATAATGTATACAAAGACCATTTCTATTTTTTTAAGAATAGGCATTTTGTCAATATCTATTTTTATGGGCTTTTATTCTTGTACATCAAAAAATAAAGAGGTAACCGTTTCACAAGAATTGACTGAAATTGATAAGAGAAAGGTAGAAAATGCTTTGGCTGGGCTAGATATTCATGAGGGGCTTGAAGCCACTGTTTTTGCCGCGGAACCAATGCTGATGAACCCTACCAATATAGATATCGATAGCAAAGGTAGAGTATGGGTCTGTGAAGCGTATAATTATAGGTATGATTTAAACCCTAATAATGCCCGGAATAAAGAAGGAGACCGAATTTTAATCTTGGAAGATACAAATGGCGATGGCAAGGCCGATTTGCGAAAAGTGTTTTATCAAGGAAAAGATATCGATGCCGCTTTGGGTATTGCCGTTTTTGGTAATACGGTAATTGTTTCTACAAGTCCGAATATATGGGTTTTTACCGATGAAGACGGTGATGGGCGTTCAGATAAAAAAGAGTTGTTATTCTCAGGAATAGGAGGCATGCAACATGACCATGGTGTTCATTCCTTTGTTTTCGGACCTGATGGAAAATTATACTTCAACTTTGGAAATGCGGGAGAACAGGTTTTAGATAAAAATGGAAACCCAATTGTCGACAAGGCCGGTAATGTTGTTAACCACCAAGGAACACCCTATCGCCAAGGTATGATTTTTAGATGTAATACCGACGGCAGTGAATTTGAAGTGGTTGCGAATAATTTTAGAAATAATTATGAAGTTGCCGTTGACGCATATGGTTCGCTATGGCAATCTGATAATGATGATGATGGCAATAAGGGAGTTAGAATTAATTATGTCATGGAATATGGCAACTACGGCTATCATGATGAAATGACCGGTGCGGGTTGGAGGACAAGAAGAACGGGTATGCACAAAGAGATTCCGAAAAGACATTGGCATTTAAATGATCCTGGAGTAATTCCGAATCTTTTGCAAACTGGAGCCGGTTCCCCAACAGGTATGGTTATTTATGAAGGGAGACTACTTCCTGAAATTTTCTGGGACCAAATGATCCATACTGATGCCGGGCCCAATGTAGTACGATCTTATCCGGTAGAAAAAGATGGCGCTGGTTATAAGGCTAAACTCGTGAATATTTTGACCGGTACTAGAGATTCATGGTTTAGGCCCTCTGATGTTTGTGTAGCACCGGACGGATCTATATTCGTTGCCGATTGGTACGACCCCGGCGTTGGAGGCCATCAAATGAGAGATCAGGAACAGGGAAGAATATACAGAATCGCACCAAAAGGTCATGCCTACAAAACCTCAAATCTTGATATAGCTTCTATTGAAGGTGCTATTTTAGCAATGAAAAGCCCTAATATGGCCCGTCGATATCTAGGCTGGACAAGGCTTAATGAATTGGGTGCTGAGGCTGAATCCGCATTGAAACGTGAATTATCCTCTGAAAATCAAAGACATAGGGCAAGGGCGTTTTGGCTTTTGGGCAAGATAAAAGGAAAAGCTAAAGAATATATAAGTCTGGCCATAAGTGACAAAAATGAGGACATAAGGATTACAGGATTGCGAATCGCCAGACAACTTGAAGTACCCGAATTGGTAGATTATATGACAAAACTGGCCAAGGATTCTTCACCTCAAGTACGAAGAGAAGTTGCTATTGCGACCAGGCTATTGGCTTCTTCTAGAGCGGCAGACATTTGGGCTGAAGTGGCCGTTCAATACCCCAAGGGTGATCGATGGTATTTAGAGGCATTAGGTATTGGTTCTGACCTCAGAGCTGATGAATTTTTTGACGCGTATGCTAAAAAAATGAAGGGCATGCTAAAATCTACTGAAAGTCAGGATATTGTATGGCGAACTAGGGCGAAGGCCTGTATTCCATTATTATCGGAATACATTTCGAATAAGGCAATGACCACGGTGAAAATGAAAAGATATTTCAGGGCCTTCGATTTTATACAGGACAGGGCCAAAGATCAGGTATTGGTTGAATTACTTACAACAAATCATACAGAAAAAGACACTATTATAAAACTAGCGCTCAATCATATTAGCCCTGAGGTGATTAGCAGGGATCCTAAGGCAAAAAAAATACTGTTAAACACACTAGAAAACGAAAAAGGCACAAAACAGTATATCGATTGGGTGAAAAGATTTGATTTAAAAGAACAGAGCGATGAATTAAAACGGCTTATGCTTGAAACAACAGATTCTGAGATTATACTAGAGGCTACCAAATTATTAAGAAATATGAAGGGGGTCGAATATTTTGAACAATTACTGAGTTCAGATGATGACTTGATTGTTTCTCGTACGCTGACTGCAATGAAATATCTTGGTGATCTAGATGTATGGTATTATGTCAAAGCAATGGTTTTAGATGAATCAAGAGACCTTCAGCAAAGAAAAAGGGCATTAGAAGCCTTGGCGACAGGTTGGACCCAAGAATACCGCGTTTTTGAAATGCTCGGTAAGGGCGAGATCCCCTCCAAACTCGAAAACACGGCAGTGCTGGTCTTGATGGGTGCACTTAGAGGTTCAATCCGAGAGGGAGCAGCGACCTATCTCAAAATGCCCGAAGGCTCCGATAAATTACCCGATCTCAATGAATTGGTCGCATCTACAGGAAATATAGCCAATGGAAAGACCGTTTTTAATACCTATTGTGCCTCTTGCCATCAAGGTGGTGACATGGGTATTGATTTTGGTCCAAACCTTTCTGAAATAGGCAGTAAACTTTCTAAAGAAGGCATGTATGCTTCAATTATCTACCCAGACGAGGGCATAGGTTTTGGTTACGAAGGTTTTTTGATAGAAACCAAGGATGGTTCTAAGCAAGTGGGCTACATAGTAAGTAAAACTGAAAATGAAATTACCTTGAAACAGATGGGTGGCGTGCGAAATACTATAAAAACTTCTGAAATTGTCGCTATTGAAGAATTGAAAAACTCCTTAATGCCATCAGGGCTACACTTGGTTATGGGCAGTGAGGAATTAATAGATTTGGTAGCCTATTTATCCTCATTGAAGAAAGTTGAAGCGGTTGTGGGTAAATAATATAGTTCTACCTTTTTGGTACAAGTGTAGTAGTGGGCCAGTTGTTCTCGAACACAGCCATATAAGCCAAAACATCTCTTTTAGTTTTTTGTGCAATTACTTTTTTGCCTTCTTTATAAGCTGGCCTGGTGAATTAAGACTGGTAGTAATCTGTGATTTTCAATTTGTATGGTTATTTGACGCTATCTTAGCTTTCAAGTAATTAAATATAGAAATCTCGCATGATATTACTTTTAGTGAGTCATGGTGTGTTATAACTGAAAAGTAATATTAAAATACTAACAAGATAAATTAATGGGCATAAGGAAATCAATTTCGATTATTTGCGTTTTTTCATGTGTTATACTGATGATTTGTTGTAAAAAACCACAACTCGCTCAAAAACCTAATGTACTTCTTATTTGTATAGATGACTTACGCCCTGAACTGAATAACTTTGGTGTAAGCTATATTAATTCTCCAAACATAGATCAGCTAGCGAAAAATGGAGTCTCATTTCAAAGACATTATGTGAATGCTCCCAGCTGTGGTCCTTCTCGCTATACTTTGCTGACAGGTCTCTATGGCCCTCCAGGTAACAATGCTCTTTTTAATCGAGCGAATAAAATAAGAGAAGGAAAAGAAATAGTAGACCCTAGTATGCCAGAATGGTTTAGAGCACATGGGTATACTACGGTATCTGTTGGTAAAGTATCTCATCACCCAGGTGGAAGAGGCGGTGATAATTGGAATGACAACACTATAATTGAAATGCCCGGAGCATGGGATAAGCATCTTTTAGCTGTAGGCGAATGGGAGCATCCACGTGGAGTAATGCACGGATTGGCAAACGGAGAGATTCGAGTAAAAAGTTCAGAAATGGATGTTTTTCAAACCAAGGAAGGAGCTGATGAAATCTATCCTGATGGTTTGATTACGAATGAGGCTTTAAAACAGCTGAACAAGTTGACAGCTGATAAAGGCAAACCGTTTTTTTTGGCCGTGGGATTACTAAAACCACACCTACCTTTTGGGGCGCCAAAATCTTATTTTGATCAGTATAATAAAATTGAACTTCCTGCCATTGAGCATCCTCAAAAACCAGAAGGTAGAACTACATGGCATGGTTCTAATGAATTCAAACAATACAATAGATGGGGCAAAGATGCGAATACTGATTCAATTTTCGCCGATGATTTAAGAAGGCATTATGCGGCTTGTGTTAGCTATGCCGATGAACAGGTGGGAAAAATTCTTAAAGAGTTAAAACGTAGCGGTGCAGACAAGAATACCATTGTTGTTCTTTGGGGAGACCATGGTTGGCATTTAGGCGAACATGCTATTTGGGGAAAACATAGTTTGTTTGAAGAGTCACTTCGTTCGCCAATGATTATTCACTATCCCGGAATGGGAAACAGAAACTCCAATACGAATGCAATAGTAGAAACACTTGATATCTTTCCTACACTATGCGATTTGGCCGACCTTGAAACACCAAAGTTTGTTCAAGGAGTATCATTGCGGCCAATATTGGAAAACCCTGATGCACCGGGCCATTTCGCTTATTCATATATTAAAAATGCCATAACTGTTCGTACCGCAACACATCGCTTGACTCTTCATAAAGATGATTACGTAGAGCTTTATGATCATACAAGCTTAGAAAAGGAAACCAAAAATATAGCTAATGAATATCTAGATTTGGTCGAGGAGTTAAAAAATAAACTAAAAAATAGATTAGACTTGAAATAATAGTATTCAGCGCCACAGAGCAATGCCAAAATCAAAGCGCTTATAATGCAGTTCAGAGGAGTCAAAAAATGTGTAATTCTTCATATTAAGACGAACTACGGTTTTTGCGTATACACAAAAATTGGTCTTGATTCCCAATTATATCAAATGACATGATTTTAATAAAAAACCAAAAGGCTTGTAAATCATTGATTTACAAGCCTTTTGTGTAATTATGAAG
>JASFYU010000036.1:0-77083 GCA_045046905.1 Flavobacteriaceae bacterium
ACTTATTGGTGCGCTAGTCAAAACCACACTAAAACTGTCCGTCACATTGGGTTCCGATGTCTGTGTGCTACCACCAGTCTGAGTTACCGTAAAACCGGCTGTATCATTATCCGAAATAGTTACTGTTGCTGTACTAGACGACCCTATGGTATAAACAAGACCATTAGGTGCAATATCAACAACAACCTGTTCGTCTCCTTCGACAAAAAAATCCTGTAAAACATTTAGAACAAGTGTAGCCTGACCATTTCCAGAAACGTCAGCACTGATTCCCACGGGAGATAGCAAACTCACATAATCAATACCAGATGTTGCCGTACCTGAAACAGCTAAATTCACTAGTATTGAAGCTCCCGGAAAAGCTCCAGTAATGCTTACCGTGAACTCTCCTGACACTAAACCTGCTTCAGAAGCTGGATTTTGAGTTGCCGCAATGGTCGCTGTTGCCTGCCCATACGATGTAGTAGCAAGAAAAAATAGTACAACAAGAAGAAACCCCTTAAAAAAAGTAGGTGTATTCTGTTGGGGCAAATAATGTATTCTTTTCAATTTCATAGTCTGTTCTTTGAATCAATCTCAATTCAATTTACAGCCTAGCAAGTAGGCAACCCTTTAAATGGGGCTCAATATTACTAAATATAATAACCAAGACCTTAAATACAAGATTTAAATAGGCCTTTTTCGGTTGAAATACAATTCGACAAAACTAAACCAACTTATTGTACAAGAGCGGAAAGCGTTTCGGCGGTAGGTTCAATTTTTTTGACCAGTCCTTGCAGTACTTTTCCAGGACCCACCTCAGTGAATAGCGATGCCCCATCTTTTAGCATATTTTGAATGCTTTGTGTCCACTTAACAGGAGCCGTAAGTTGTGCCATCAGGTTCCTTTTTATTTCATCAACACCAGCTACTGCAGTGGTAGTAACATTTTGATAAATAGGACATTTGGGCGTTATAAAACTCGTATTCTCAATGGCAGCGGCCAGTTCTTCTCGGGCCGGCTCCATCAAGGGTGAATGAAAGGCTCCACCAACAGGCAAGACCATCGCCCTACGTGCACCCGCTTCTTTTAGCTTTTCACAAGCCTGATTAATCGCTTCAATTTCACCCGAAATAACCAATTGCCCAGGACAGTTATAATTGGCGGCAACTACAATACCAGCGGTCTCTTCACATATTTTTTCAACACTGGCATCATCAAGCCTTAAAACAACCGCCATGGTACCTGGGGCAAGCTCGCAGGCCTTTTGCATGGCCAATGCCCGTTGTGAAACCAATCGAAGACCGTCTTCAAAATTCAAGGTGCCATTGGCTACCAAGGCCGAAAATTCTCCAAGAGAGTGGCCAGCAACCATATCAGGTTTAAAATCTTTGCCCATCACCTTACTCATAATAACCGAGTGTAAAAAAATAGCAGGCTGTGTAATCTTGGTCTGCTTCAAATCTTCAGGCGTACCCTCAAACATCGTATCTGTAATCGAAAACCCGAGAATTTCATTGGCATTTTCGAACATTTCTTGTGCTATTGGGTACTTTTCATAAAGATCTAGACCCATGCCTACAAACTGTGACCCCTGTCCGGGAAATATATATGCGTTCATTTTATCAACTTTTTATCAACTTTTTATCAACTTTTTATCAACTTTTTATCAAGGCAAAAATAGTAATAATTAGACGATATGATTCTTAAACTTATCAACCTACCTCTAATCAATCTTCTTTAAACCAACTAGCGTATTTTACATAGCTATTCGCTATCCGATCAATCTCACCAGAACTCAATTCTGGACTTATATCTTTTATCTTTTTGGCAGGCATTCCGGCAAAAACGGTTCCTGAAGGCACAAGAGTACCTTTGGTCACCACCGCTCCTGCGGCTATAATACTATTGCTCTCCACAATGCAATCATCCATTAAAATACTGCCCATACCCACCAGAACATTATCTTTTATGGTACAGCCGTGTACTATGGCATTATGCCCTATTGAAACATTATCACCAATAATAGTAGGTGATTTCTGGTAGGTACAGTGAATTATCGCCCCGTCCTGCACATTCACCTTGTTTCCCATTTTTATATAATGCACATCGCCACGAAGTACAGCATTGTACCAGATACTACATTGATCCCCCATGCTGACCTCGCCAACAATTGTGGCATTCTCGGCAATAAAACAATCCTTGCCTATTTGAGGTGTTTTTCCGTTGATGGTTTTTAGTATCATAAAAGGGATTAGAGATTAGGGAAATAAACAAACACTCAAAAATACGACAACAGATTCTTTTTCTTTGCTGCGGAGACCAACAATTCCTTACCATTGGAAATCACCACACTGCCCCCTTTTCCTTTTTTGTATTTGACGACTTCATTAACATTGACCAAATATGATTTATGAATGCGCGCAAAAGGAAAACTAGATAATGCCTCTTCAAAATATTTTAAGGTCTTGCTGACCAAGAATTTTTTATTTTCGAGATATATTTCAGTATAGTTGTCATCTGCCTTACAATACAGGATCTCTGAAACGTTCAGCACCTGAAAGCCATCTTGCTGTGGCAAGGTTATTTTTCCTTCTACCTGCTGAATTTTTGACTGTAGCACTTGGCCTTCGAGGGCATCTTCCTTTTCCTTGATTTCAATCACATACGCCACCGCCTTTACCAATTCATCTATACTAATGGGTTTCATTAAATAATAAGCCGCATGCGTATTGAGGGCATCTAGAGCATACTGATCATAGGCAGTCACAAAAATAGTTTCGAAAGTGCGGTCAGGTAAGCTTTCCAACAAATCGAAGGCATTGCCAAAAGGCATTTCTACATCTAAAAACACCACATCAGGGTTGTTGCTTTTTATACATTCAAGTCCTTCTTTAATAGTAGCTGCCTCAGCGCATAAATTAACATCAGGGCAATATTTCGCCAAATAGTTTCTCAATATCTCTCTGCTCGTGGCTTCGTCTTCTATTATAATAGCGTTTAACTTCATGCGCTTTGTTTTTTATTCTCACTAATGAGCTTACTAGCTCGAAACTTGCTTTTTTTCGATAGCCATCGGAATGTAAATAGCGTATTTCTTTTAATGTCTCCTAAGCCTAGCTGACGGTAAAGGCAGGCCTGCCCCGAGGGTTTTTACTTTATGAACGTATAAAAATCAATCTCTTTTAAGTAGAAACAATACTTTAGTACCTGTGCCGTCAGCGTTTAAATTCGAAATATGCACAGCTACTTTATCCGTATACATATCATTTAAAATAGCGATTCTTTTTTTGATATTTCCCATACCCTTTGATTTTCGCTTTTTTTGATTCGGAGTTTTTAATTCCGCTGATTTTTTTCTGCCAATTCCATTGTCTTCAATGGTTATTTCAATGGTATTTTCATCTTTTTGCTTTAATAAAATATTCAAAAACCCTTTTTCATTCGTATACCGTAAGCCATGCCATATGGCATTTTCAATATAGGGCTGCAAAAGCATGGGCGGAATTTGAAAGGCCTCGACATCGATTCGCTCATCAACATGAATCTTATAATCAAACTTATCAGGAAAACGAGAATGCTCTAGTTTGGTATAGAGTTCTAACAACTCAAGTTCCTTTGCCAGCGGAATAAAATCCTCTTCTGAATTTTCAAGTACGGCTCGCATCAAAGTAGAAAAGTCGCTTAAATAACGGTTGGCACTACGCTCATCACTCTTGGCTATAAAATTATTAACTGAATTGAGGGCATTAAAAATAAAATGGGGATTCATCTGCGAACGCAATGATTTCAATGCTAGTAAATTATTGGCCAGTTTCTGTTGTTGATTACTGCGATAGAAAAAAAATGTTGTCAAACCCATCAGGATCATTCCAAAAATCAAAGAGTAAATGACCCATTGTTGACGCTTATAGTTTTCTGCTATCAATTGCTGTTCTGTGAGTGCCAGATCATATTTACTTTGAGAAAGCTGGCGCCCCTGCTCTAATCCTGAAATTCGACTTTGCTTTGATGCCAGTTCGCGATTAAAGCGTGCCGCCCGAGAAATTTCTTGCTCCTTGCGCACATAAAGGGTATCGACCACAGCCACATAATCTTGATAGGTCTCCAAGGCCTTTGTATAATCACCTTTGTATTTATAGACTTCTGAGAGCTTTCTAGTCGCGTCTTTTTGAACAATAAGGTCATCTTGAGAATCTGCCTCGGTAATACTCTGTTTTAAATATAGAATGGCCTGATCGTACTGATCTTGAGCGATATAGGCATTTGCAATCTTGTAATTGATCCGTTGGGTGGTAATGGTATCTGCCTCACGGGGAATCACTATTTTCTCAACTAGTGGTCGGGGTATTTTGAGCAGCTCGTTCAAGCTTTTTTTACGCAGTTCAATCTCATCGCCGTATTGGCTTTTCTGGTTGTAGAAATCGGCCACTTTTTCTTTCTCACGAACCGCTCTCCGAGGGGCTTGATTATTTGAAAGCCGCAGTGAATTCGCATAAAACGCCTCTGCCTCTTGCAATCTGTCATCCTTGGCATAGGCATCTCCTATCTTAGAATTCAGATCGGTCATTTTTGGACTTATTTGATTTTTTTTTGCGATTTTCAATCCCTCTTCAAAGAATGCTACCGCCTTATCTATTAGACGCATACCCGCATAGGCATCACCCAAAATCTCATAGAGCTCTGTTCTTTGAAAAGGAACCATACCCCTTATTTTAATCAAAGGATTGAGGAGTTCTTCTGATTTCCTAAATTCTTTGTTAAGCACATACACCTTAGCCAGCAGTATCGTAGTTCTTGTGGTTTTATGTGCCTTTAACGCATCTTTGAAATTGGTTATAGCCAGATCGTATTGGTTGTGAAACTCATACACCTCGCCCAATGTAGTCAATGAAGCTGCCAATTGTCTCTTATCTGCTCTTCTACCCAGTGCGGCAATAGACTGTGTAATAAAATCAATACTCTTTTCAATATGGGTTCGTTTATAGAAATTGGCGGAGTCAAGAAATACCCTATACATCGAGGTCTCTCTTTTGGAAGTCTTGTTACTAGAGGCCCCTGAACTCGATTTATTCTCAATAACATCCTCTACTAAAACATCAACGTCCTCACCACTCCTAATGGTATAGCGAACCGTTTCAAATTCAGGGCTGCGAATAATCAGCTGATCACCGATCAAGGCCCTGATTCTAAATTCTCCTACCCAATTAGTTAGCGTATACCCCCCCGAGCTTGTAGATATTTCTACCCCAGATATGGGCACACGGGTTCTCTGCTCTTTCACAGAACCCTTGATTTCTATCGTATCGATGCTTTCCGACACTTGAGAAAAAGCGGTGAAAACACTTAGGAAAAATACCACCAATATGTAAAACACTTTCTGCATATCGTCATTTGAACAAGGTAAACTTAGGCGATTTATACGGTACAAAAAAATAGAGAAATCCGAAAAATCAGTTAAAAAACTACATTTTCAAGCCTTTACGCAATCAGAAAACCCCTTGACTCATTCAAGGGACCATTTCACTCATTGCTTGTTTTTTATGGAAAAGTTTGGAGATACTTTTACGGCATTAATAAAAATAAAAAAACAATATGAAAAATCTAAAACAAATATTCGGAATTGGGCTAATGACCTTTACACTCGCGACATCCTATGGGTGTGACTTAAAAATAAATAAAACGGCATCTGAGCCTAGTATTGCCCAAGTGCAAATAAACGAGCTAGAAAAAACGACCAATAATATGGTGAAAATCGCCTTGTTACTCGATACTAGTAATAGCATGGACGGACTCATAAACCAGGCCAAAGCGCAATTATGGGATGTGGTCAATACATTTGCCAATGCCAAATGCGGAAATGAGGCGAGGCCTACACTACAGATTGCTATTTATCAATACGGTAATGATAAGCTCTCTTCAAGGGAAGGCTATATTCAGCAGGTGCTGAATTTTAGTGACGATCTAGATGAAATCTCAGAAAAGCTATTCTCCTTAACTACCAATGGAGGGGAAGAATATTGTGGTGAGGTTATACATACTTCTTTAAAACAGTTGGATTGGGGTAAAAATCCTGATAATCTTAAAATGATATTTATCGCCGGCAACGAGCCTTTTACCCAAGGTAAATTGAATTATAGAGATGCTGTCACCAATGCTAAGGAGAAAGATATTATTGTGAATACCATTTTCTGCGGCAGTTATGAGCAGGGCATTAGTACCGAATGGAAAAAAGGGGCCACCATGACCGGTGGCGAATATATGGCCATTGATCATAACCGCAAAGTGGTTCATATCAACACCCCTTATGACGATATCATCATTAAATTGAATTCAAAACTGAATAAAACCTATATTTCCTATGGTGCGATGGGCGCCGCTAAAATGCGGACACAAGCCGCTCAGGACGTCAACGCTTACGAAATGGAAGAGGTCGTTGCTATTAAGCGTGCCGTAAGCAAAAGCTCAAGACTCTATAAAAATGCTACATGGGATCTGGTAGATGCCTCTGACGATAAAGAGTTCGATGTTTCTAAAATCGAAAAAAAGCAATTACCCTCGGCCCTTAAAAATAAGTCAACAGCCGAAATAACCGCTATTATCGCAACTAAAAAATCGGATCGCAAAAGAATACAAAAAGAAATTCAGCAATTGAATACAAAACGAGAGGCTTATATTGCTAAAAATCAAAAAGAGGGTGCAAGAGGAGAGCTTGAGAATGCCATGCTCAAAGCCATTCAAAAACAGGCCGCAAAGAAAAATTATAGGTGGGACTAAACAGATTATCTCAAACAAGGCCGTTTAAAAAGTTTAGTATAACGTCTTTGCGAGGCACGAAGCAATCTGTAGCTTAGTAACAATCAAGTTACAGATTACTTCACTTTGTTCGTAATGACGATTTGTTTCGACTTTTAAAACGACCTTGTTTTAAAAAAGGTAAAAAAAATAGTTAGATATCTTTTCTCTTGAAAGAAAGGGCATTTATTGTGCCGCTGGGCAGTAACAGTCGTAGCGTCGCTCCTCCTGTCCGAAATCGTAGCCGATTGTTATTTGATGAAATCCTCCGTTATCAAAACGAATATCACCCATTTGATAGGAGTAGTTATAGGAAACCATAAAATTTTTGATATTGGCTCCAATGATAGGAGTAATCAATTGCAGGCGCTGTTCACCAAAGCTACCATCGATCTGAAACTGGGCTCCATCAAAACTTCTTCGATATGACACTCCGCCCCACAGTCTACCAAAACTCACATCTCTATATACCTTTGCATTGATATCAAATGTTTTTTCCTCGGTAAATTCAGTTAGTTGCAGCAGCACCGAAGGTTCGTATTGCCATTCACTATTACCGAAAATATAGCCTGCGGAAAGTAAATATCTTCTTAAATTGTCGAACTCTATGGCCGTATAAAGATCGCGACCACTGCCCAAAACATTCAGCACCGAAAAATGGGTATAAAAATCCATGAAATTATACGACATTCCCAAATCAACATTAAAGTAACTAACACTGTTCTTTGAGCCTGTTATAATAGGATCTGGAATCACCGAACGGAATTCAGTTTCATCTAAACTACTTTGTATCAGACCGGTACTAAGACCAAAAGAAAGTTGATTTAAAACACGTACATCGTCTCCGCCCATCCTCAAATGATGTGCATAGGTCAGTTTCATACCGGTTTGTGAATGGTAGCCATTCGCATCATTAAAGAATATGGCCCCAACACCTGTTGGGCCATCACCAAGTCTAAAATGCGCGTTCAAGGTTTGTAAATTCGGAGCTTCTTCAACGGCGAACCATTGCTTTCTGATGGTTCCCCTAATTTTACCACCGACCCCTATGCCGGCCATTGAGGGGAATACCAAATAATAATTGTCGGATAAATAATCAAAATATACCGGTATCCCTTCCTGTGCAAATGACTGTGGGCCAAAAGCAAGGATAGAGAACAAGAGCAATAATTTACGTTTCATCTAAGAAAAGGGCTTAAAGTTCAATATCTCGACTAAATATAATGTATAACGGGTGGAATCCTACAATATTATACATGCTTTAACTTAGAAATGATTGTATTTTTGTATAAAATTCATTCCGATGAAAGAGTATACAATTACAGTCGTACAAACAAACAACCCTACCATAGTAAAGTTCGAGACCAATCACCTACTCACAAAGGGTAAAAACTACGAGTTCAAGAACATTGACGAGGCCAAAAATTCGCCTCTAGCACAGCAATTATTTTACCTTCCATTTATAAAAACTGTCTACATATCGGGTAATTTCATTGGCTTGGAGCGTTTTGACATAGTAGCCTGGGACGATGTAAAGGACGAAGTTGCGCAACAACTGGTAGAATACCTGAATACTGGCGAGCCCCTTGTAATCGAGGAAGAACAGACCAGTAAAATACCTGTGACCGTTTATGCAGAGGTGACACCCAACCCTGCGGCAATGAAATTTGTGGCCAATATGAAAATCGTACCGACCACTTTTGAATTCAAAAATATTGATGAAGCCAAAGATTCTGAATTGGCCAAACAACTTTTTCTCCTTCCCTTTGTCAAAGAAGTATTCTTCGATGAAAATTATGTATCGGTAAGCAAGTATGATGTTGCCGAATGGGATGATATCACTATGGAACTTCGTGAATTGATTCGAAATTTTCTTGCCGATGGCAGAGAAGTAGTTTCCGAGGAAATTACCATCCAAAAAAATGCGACATCCACCGAAACACAGCTACAGGATGAGAATTTAGACGATATATCGAAGGAAATAATAGCCATATTGGACGAGTACGTAAAACCAGCCGTTGCCAGTGATGGGGGCAACATTCTTTTTAAATCCTATGAAAAGGATAGTAAAACAGTGAACGTTATCTTACAAGGTGCCTGTAGTGGCTGCCCTTCTTCTACCTTCACCCTAAAAAATGGTATCGAGACCATGCTCAAAAATATGATGGGCGACAAAGTGAACGAGGTAGTGGCCATAAACGGTTAATTCTTTTTATTAGCTCTCAGCGTCTGTTTATAATTTATTCGTTATTTTTAAGTGAAATTAAAAACCACTAATTATGTCAGTTTTAAAAGTAATCGAAGTATTAGCGAATTCAGATAAAGGTTGGGAAGATGCCACCAAAATTGCAGTAGAGCATGCATCTAAATCAGTTAAGAATATACGTTCAGTATATATCAATGAACAGAGTGCCACGGTAAAGGACGGTAAATTAGACAACTACAGAGTGAATGTGAAAATCACCTTTGAAGTAAAGTAATTCGCTTTCAACAATTTTAAGAGCGTCTCCCTATTGGAGACGCTTTTTTCATACACCTATTTAGAGGCTATTTTGAATATGCCAAGAAACTATCACCTGTTAATACTATTGTTCTTTTTATGGACTAGTTGCGCCCAAAAACCGAAAGAAATGGCTCATAAACACACCAATGACCTCATTCATGAGACTAGTCCTTACCTCTTGCAGCACGCCCATAACCCGGTAAACTGGCAGGCATGGAGCCCCGAAGTACTGAAGAAAGCCAAAGATGAAAACAAACTGCTGCTCATTAGCATTGGCTATGCCGCATGCCATTGGTGCCATGTTATGGAGCATGAATGTTTTGAAGATGAAGAAGTGGCCCGGGTCATGAACGCTAATTTCATCAACATTAAAGTCGATAGGGAAGAACGCCCCGATGTGGATCATATTTATATGGATGCCCTTCAAATGATGACAGGTAGTGGGGGCTGGCCCTTGAATATTGTTGCACTACCCGACGGGCGTCCGTTTTGGGGAGCGACCTATGTCAAAAAAGAAAATTGGATAAAGGCCTTGGAACAACTCTCAGAGCTGTATCGAAAAAACCCTGAAAAGGCCATTGAATACGGCCAAAATATGGCCGATGGCATAAAGGCCATCAATCTAATAAAAAACAAAGACGATAGTGATATTGTGGATGCGAATACAATCGACGAGGCCGTCAAAGATTGGTCTCGTTATTTCGATACCTTTTTAGGAGGCTATAAACGTGCGCCTAAATTCATGATGCCCGTAAACCTGAATTTTCTTCTTCATTATGGAACGGCTCAAAATGATGCCGATATCTTAGACTATGTACACACCAGCCTGACCAAAATGGCCTGGGGCGGTATTTTTGACCATGTAGGCGGTGGATTTTCAAGATATTCGGTAGATACCAAATGGCATGTACCCCACTTTGAAAAAATGCTGTATGACAACGGGCAGCTCGTGAGTCTCTACTCAAAAGCATATGCGGCTACTAAAAATGAACTTTACAGAACGGTAGTAGAAAAGACCATTGATTTTATACAAGAAGACCTAACAGATGAAGACAAGGGTTTTTATTCCTCCTTGGATGCCGATAGTCTGAATGAAGCCGAAGAATTGAAAGAAGGCGCTTATTATGTTTGGAAAGAAGATGAGCTAAAAACATTATTGACTGATACCTTTGAGGTTTTTAAGGCGTATTTTAATATAAATAGCTACGGCCATTGGGAGCATGGCGATTATGTATTGATCAGAGATGCAACTACAGAAAAAATCGCGAAAAAAAAGTCAATCACCGTAGATGAATTGAATACAATCATTGCGGAGTGCCTGCAAATAGTAAAAAAAGAACGAAACAAAAGAAACAGACCGCGATTAGACGATAAGATTCTGACCTCTTGGAACGGATTAATGCTCAAAGGGCTGGTCGATGCCTATCGCTATCTCGGAAACGAGGAATACCTCAATCTTGCACTGAAAAACGCAAACTTCATTGAGGCCAATTTAACCCAAGGTGATGGCGGTCTTTTTCACAACTATAAAAATGGAAAACACAGTATTAATGGTTATTTAGAGGATTATGCAACCATTATAGATGCGTATATAGGTCTTTACGAAGTCACCTTCGACGAGCAATGGCTGTCACGTGCCAAAGCATTGACAGATTACTGTATACTATACTTTTTTGACGCCGAGAGCAAAATGTTCTTTTTCACATCTAAGAAATACGATTATGTTATCCGAAGAACTATTGAAACCTCAGATAACGTGGTTCCGGCCTCGAACTCAATCATGGCAAAAAACCTCTTTAGGCTATCTAAACTCTTTCTTGATGAAAACTATGATGAAATCGCCCTGCAAATGCTAAAGAACGTTCAAGATAACTTTGATAAAAATGCACAAAGCCACGCCAATTGGATGCAATTAGCACTGTATTTCAACCAAGCCTTCTATGAAGTGGCCATCGTGGGCAAGACCTATAAAGAAAAAGCTAAAAAGCTCTCTAGCACCTACCTACCCAATACTATTATCGCCGGCACCGAGAAGGATAGCGATCTTTTTGTTCTTCAGCATCGATTTACAGAAAATAGCACCTTGATATATGTATGCCAGCACGGTAGTTGTAAGCTGCCTGTAGAGCAAATTGAAGAAGTTCTAGACCAAATACAATTTCACGAGTAAACTATTTTGAGACCTTGCGTTTTGTGAGGTACAAGGCAATCAGTGTAAGTAGGCTTCGAACTAATAGATCACTTCGCCGTTGCACTCCGCCTGAAGACGTTGACCTCTATTTTTTTTTGATTTTATTACCGATAAAGTCCTTTAAGTAATAGGGTTCAAAATAGGCGACATCCTCAAATTCACCAGCAGTGAATTTTCTATAGGAAAGTTGCCCCATCTCTTTGGCCGAAGGCACAACAGCTGTATCGAAGCTAAAATTAGAATGCACCAGTAGTCCCTCGCATTTTGCGGCCCCGTTACCTAATAAAAGTACCTTTCCTTTGCTTGCATATTCCTGAAAAGAGTTCTCATCAATAATCTCTGCCCTAGTTTCCCGTATTTCTTTTCCCGATCGATTGTACACCGCGGAGTAGACCTCCATTCGTCTCGCATCTAAAACCGGAATAATAAACTGCACTTCATCGGATATTCCTTGATATACCATACTTTCAAGCGTTGGAATAGAAATAAGGGGTATATCTAAGGAAAAGCAGAGGCCCTTTGCCGTCGAAACACCGATCCTAAGACCCGTATAGGACCCAGGCCCTTTACTCACCGCAACGGCATCGATACCAGAAAGCTCAATGTTCGCCAGAGCGATTACTTCCTCAATAAAAACATGCAATTGTTCTGAATGGGAATAGGTGGGGGTATCGTGTTCCTTTATTGCCAATAGCTTTCCGTTCTCAGCAAGGCTTACCGAGCAATTCGTGGTAGCAGTTTCTATATGTAGTAGTACAGCCATAAGGGCCACAAAGATACACCGAAAGCAAAGACCTGCAAGGCCCTATTTAAAACAACAGGGCCATAGCTATATCAAGATTCTGGCAGCATAGTCCTTGTTTATATTCATTTTTAGTTCAATACAATGGGTAAGCCAAAATAGAACTCAAGCACTTTAAGCCTGAATATATAATCATATTTTGTACGTATCAAGCTTGCCTCGGCATTATCAACACGGGACTGCGCCTGACTAAAATCAAAGGCGTTCATTAGCCCTACATCATAGCGTTCTTTTGAATAGTTATAGGCGAGCCGCCTTGCTTCTAATGTTTTCTGTGCCGCTTCATAGGCCTTGGAAAAACTTTTAACGTCGACATAGATTTGGTTGATATTAGTTTCCAAAACTAATTTATCCTGTTCAAATTGCAATCTTGCTTTTTCGACACTTATTTGAGAACGCTTTATACCATTGCTGGTCCTAAAGCCATTAAAAATGGGTATACTTAATTGCGCCCCATAGGAAACTCCGTCATTGATCCATAATTGATTTTTAAATCCGATTTTCTCGCCAGTTATAGGATCTCTAGTTTGATCGGAAAATCTTGTGTTATAGTTTAAAAAGGCCCCTAAGGTCGGATATTTAGCGCCTTTGGCTATGTCTAGATCCTTCAATGCCAGATCAACGCTCGACCGTGAAAATTTAATATCATTCCGAAAACTTAGGGCCTTCTCGAAAATCATTTTAGGTGAATTGCTCAAAATATCGGAAGGCGGAATTTTGAACCCCTCATCGGCGATATCAAAATTTTCGTAATCGGTAATCTGTAGCATTTGCGCAAGATTGATGCGAGAGATCAGGACCAAATTCTCGGCATTTACAATTTGTTGTTCCTGATTTGCTGCAGTAGCCTCGATTTCTAATAGATCACCACGCGGCAATACCCCAGATTCTACCAATTCGCTTGTTCTCTTCAAATCTTGATCCGTCACTTCATATTGCGCCCTAAAAACTTTCAATGACTCCTTATTAGACGCTATCTGCAAATAGGCATCGGCCACATTCAACCGAATATCATCGATTAAATCGTCTAATCGATATTGATTGGCGATGGCATTTAATTTTGCCCGGTTCAAGCGATGAATATTTCGTAACCCATCAAAAAGAGTCATGGAAGAAGTTACCCCCCCCGATACAGAAAATATAGTTCCTGTAATAAAACCATTTGTTGTAGGATTCAGAACAAGACCTGTATTTCCAGATGTACTCATAGAAGCATTTAGGTTGGGAAGCATAGCACCCAAAGCATCGGATCTATCAATTGTGGCATTTTCCAAATCCAATTCGTACTGTTCTATGGTCAGATTGTTATCCACAACATAGGTGACACATTCTGCCAATGTCCACTTTTTTTGCTGTGCAGTCACCATAGCCACTGAAAATATGAGCAGTAAGGCCGTGAGTCTAATTTTCATTTGTTGATTTTTACTTGATTGTTTATTTTGATTGATGTCTATTCTTCTGAACTATCTTCCTCTGATTCTTTGTCTTCATCTTCGTCTTCATCTCCTTTTTTAATCGGCTCGGTCTTATTCCATTGTTTTACTTCATCATCTTTGGTAAGCCCAGAAACAATTTCGACATTCAAGCCATCGGAGATGCCTATTTCGATATCACGGCGTTCAAATTTTTGATCGTCTGTATTACCGATTGCAATTTCGACATAAGGTTCATCGGTTTTCTTATCAAATTGTAAGAGGGCTTCAGAAATCACAAGAATACTATCTTTCTTTTCCAAAACAATAGATGCATTAGCACTATATCCGGCACGAATAAAAACCTCGTCATTGACCTCTACATCACCCTCGATCTTAAACTGCACGGCTCCGGTCTCCTCGATTCCCTTAGGCGCTATAAACCTTAGTCTGGCATTCAATTCAACACCTTCAATAGCCCCAAGGCTTATTTTTAACGGTGTTCCCACCTTTAATTTACCTACTTCACCCTCATCAACCTTTCCCTCAAAAATCATCTTGGTCAAATCGGCAATGGATGCAATGGTGGTACCATCATTGAAATTGTTACTCTGTATAACCTGATCCCCCTCCTCTACAGGAATCTCTAATATAGTCCCTGGTACTGTGGCCCGTATATTGGTATTGGCGCTTGAAGAACCTCCTGCAGAACCCACACGAATTATTTGATAATCGGCCTTTGCATTTTTGAGTTCCTGTAGCGCTTGATTGTATTGTAATTGCAATTTGTTAAAGTCCTGGCTAGAGATGACCCCTTTATCAAAAAGACTCTTGTTCCTGTCAAACTCTATTTTTACATTGTCCAATGCCAATTCGGCATTGCGAACTCTTCCGCGAGATTGGTTCAAAGACTGTTCATTCGGCACCACTTTAATAAGAGCGATTAAATCTCCGGCTTTTACCTTGGCACCTTCCTCCAAGTATATTTCTTCTATAATACCCGAAATCTGAGGTTTGATTTCTACCTCATCTTCTGGAACCACTTTGCCCGTTGCCACCGTTTTCTTTTCTATACTAGAAATAAAGGGTTTACTAGTTTCATACGTAATTGCTGATTTGCTATTTGATTTTATAAAAAAGAGCGCTGCCCAAATTGCTCCTAGTACCAAAAGTCCAATTAGTATGTACTTTACAATTTTATTCATTTTTAGTGTATTAATTTTATACTTGGTTATCTTATTCTTCTCTTAATGCGTCAATAGGTCTAATGCTTACGGCTCGTTGCGCGGGGATCAACCCTATTAAAGTTCCTAATACTACCATTATCGCTAAAGCACCTAAAACATACGGAATGGGCACGGTAGGGTTGGTATAAGGCATATCTATATCTTGTGTCAATTTATTTACTATAGCTAAAAATCCTGCTCCTAGAATTATTCCCATCACCCCTGCTATCATGGTCAAGAAAACAGATTCTACAATAATCTGCGAACGTACTTCACTGGGCGTTGCCCCTAAAGCCCTTCTCACTCCTAATTCTTTAGTGCGCTCTTTGACCGAAATCAGCAAAATATTACCAATGCCGATTACGCCTGCCAAAATGGTGGCGATACCCACCACAAGTGATAAAAAAGTCATGCCTTTTGCAAAACCCATTACTTTTGAGAACATCTCTCCTAAATTGAAAGAACCAAAGGCACGTTCGTCTTTTGGGTTTACCCTATGAATGCTTTTTAAGATTGATTTAATGTTTTTTTCTACCTGTACCACATCGACATCATCATAGGCCGCAATACATAAATAGCCAACATTATCACCAGAATTATACAATTTCTGATAGGTTGAAAAAGGAATAAAAATAGAGCTATCGCTATCAAAACTAACCCCCGTTGCAATTTTATGAACCCCAATAACCTGAAAATAAATATTTCCGATTCGTATATACCCGCCAATCGGATCCTCATCTTTTTCGAACAATTCTTTAAGGTTGCGTTCACCGATTACACATACTTTTCTTGCTTGCCTAATATCTTCATCATTGATGAACCTACCGCCATCGAATATTTCTTTGGTCGCTATTTTTGTATACACGGGGTAATCACCATTGATTTGATAGTCACCTGATTTTTGCCCTCTGACCGTTAGCACGGGCTCAGACCCAAATCTTCCCAAAACAATACGGGGCGCTATATATTGAATTTCAGGAACCCTATTCTTCAAGGTAGTCACATCACTGAGCTTTAATTGCATTTGTCTGCCCGTTTTAAAACCGTCATTAGGCATACTAGTACTTTGGCCCCACACGAACATACTGTTCATAGATACGGTTTCAAAAACCTTTTCAAAACCGTTGTCTAGACCTTTTGCGGCACCGGCCAAAGCGATATAAATAAAAATACCCCACAAAACACCGATAACCGTTATTATGGTTCTGGTCTTATTCTTACTAATAGAACCAAAAATCTCTTGCCAAGTATTTCTATCAAATAAAAATCTCATACTATTCGTCTCTTAAGGCTACAATAGGTTTAATACGTGCTGCTCTTCGTGCAGGAATATACCCCGCCAAGCCACCAAAAAATATCAAAATCAAGGTAGCAAAAACTGCTACTCCAAGATTTATATACGGATTTGTTATAAAATAATCTTCTAATGTATCTCCTAAAGAACTCAATACTGCAATCCCCATCACCATACCAATACTACCCGAAACAGTAGTAATAAAAACCGATTCTAACAAAATAGTACCAATCACATCTCTTGGTGTGGCGCCCAAGGCCTTTCGTATTCCCAACTCTTTGGTTCTCTCTTTTACCACAAAGACCATGATATTACTGATACCGATAATTCCTGCTATAATGGTACCGAAGGCCACAAAGGCAACAATCATTTGCAATACCCTTGCAAATTGTTGGTTCTGTTTTAATCGATCAGCTACATTTCGAATATGAATTCCGTTTTGATCTTTTGGGCTGATATTTTTTTTATCCCTTAAAAAATTATCCAAACTTTTATCAAAGGCCATAGCGCCCACATAGCCGATCTCTGGCTTAAAAGCCACAATGATCTGATCGACCTTATCGGTATTTTTTTCAATCAATTGTCTAGTTGTATACGGTATATAGATGAATCTTTCTTCATCATCGCCCCCTTCATCCTGAAAAACACCGATTACTTTAAAAACACTGCCGGCAATATCTATATATTTTCCTAATGATTCTTTTTGACCAAACAAATCTTGTTCTACAAGCCTTCCGATTACGGCATACTTGGTTCTGTTATTAATATCGGTCTTGTTCAAATACCGCCCTTTCATCATGATGGTCTTTAAGGCGTATTGATACGAACCGGTAACACCCCTAGTGGTATAATTATTAGATTCATTCTTATACTTCACTAAGCCATTTCTGTCAATTCTTGGAGAAACGTACTGAGTAAACAATGCAAAATTCTTTTCAATATCAGCCAAGTCACTATTATCGAATTCTATTCGCCTATTCGACTTATACCCTTTATAGGGCATCGATGTTCTACCAGGAAATATAAAAAAAAGGTTCGTGGAGTCATTACTAAAAAATTTATCAAAAGTATTGATAAGACCGTTTCCGAAACCGAAGAGCACAACGAATATGAAGATTCCCAAGGCGACTGTAAAACCTGATAAGAACGTACGTAATTTGTTCTTTTGAATGGTTTCGAATATCTCTTTCCAGTTATCTCTACTAAACATAAGCAGATGCTCTCACTTGTTTTATTTTCTTGTCTTCTATAATAATACCGTCCTTGAGATATACTATTCTTTTACACATATTGGCAATATCCTGCTCGTGTGTCACAATAAGAATGGTATTGCCTTGGTCATTGATTTTTTGGATAAGATCCATCACTTCATAGGACGTTGTACTATCTAAGGCACCCGTTGGCTCATCGGCTAATAGCACCTTGGGCTCTGCGGCCATAGCTCGGGCAATGGCCACACGTTGTTTTTGACCGCCCGAAAGCTCATTGGGTAAATGGGTCGCCCATTCTTTCAGCCCTACTTGATCCAAATATTTTAAAGCTTTCTCTTGTCTTTCCTTTCGAGGCATACGCTGATAATAGAGCGGAAGAGCCACATTTTCTAATGCACTTTTATAATTGATGAGATTGAAAGATTGAAAAACAAATCCTAAAAATTTATTTCGATATTTAGCCGCTTTGGTCTCGTTCAAATTTTTGATAGGCACCCCATCCAAGGTATATTCTCCTGAATCAGCCACATCTAACATGCCCAGAATATTCAATAAGGTAGATTTCCCTGAACCTGAGGACCCCATTATAGCTACCAACTCCCCTTCTTCTATCGATAAATTAATACCTTTTAATACATGAAGAGAATTGCTTCCCATTTTGTAAGATTTGTGAAGGTCTTTGATTTCAATCATGCCGATTTCATTAATTGTTTGATTAGTATCTTACTAGATTCTTGAATAGGACTCATAAGTTGTTAAAATGTTACATAACTGCCTCCAAAATTTATGTTAAATAATTCAATCTCCCTTTCCAAGGGGCTCTAGCTTGTTCTATACTTTGATATTATCCTCTGCCTCGATTCCTGATTTCACCTTTACATAAATACCATCGCTTATACCCAATTCGATAGGCATACCTTCAAATTGTTATTGGATTTTCTCAATTTCTACAAAGGGCTTTTTGATCTTATTGTCGAACTAGGTTATAAGACTAGAAGATTATGGTATTGTTACAACCTGAGTTCGATAGCTATACGCTCAAATTGTTATTCGATTTTCTCAATTTCTACAAAGGGCTTTTTGGTCTTATTGTCGAACTCGGGTTTACAGTAAAATCTGTACGGAAATGATAAGAATAAGAGACTATCCTCAGCTCTTCATTTTTCGGTATACAAAATAGAATAGCACACCGACCAGCACATAGGGTACTGCCATCAAATACACTATTCCATTGTTCACTCCCTCGGCCATGGCACCGTTTCCTTCACTTTCTAAAACAGCCCGGCACATGGCACATTGCGCCTCTACCACTTCAGGAAATAGCAGTACTATAGATAGTACGAATATCAAAAAAGTCTTTCTCATTTAACACCCTTTTAACTGCAGTCAAAATGACCACTTTGTTCAGCCATTTATTAATTAACATAATACGGTGAAATCATCATATAAACCACAACCCCGCTTATTGCGACATATAACCAAATAGGAAATGTGATTTTCGCCAATTTTCGATGTGATTCAAATTTTTTCAAATAAGCCCGGGCATAGGTTTTAAGCACTAATGGAATGATAGCAATAGATAGCACAATATGCGAAATCAAAATGAAAAAATACACATATTTTAGTATACCTTCCCCTCCAAATGTAGTTGACTCGGCCGTCATATGATAGGCGATATACATTGATAAAAACAGAACGGACAATACAATGCAGCCGGTCATTAAGTTTTGATGCAGTTTTTGTTTTCCATTTTTTATGGCCCACACCGCCACAACCAACAAAACTGCAGTAAGCGCATTTGTAGAAGCATATATAGGCGGCAAAAAACCAAGTCTTTCAACATTCGGAATTTTTACCCCGAACAGCATAGCGACTACCAATGGCACAATAATAGAAATGACCGTAATCCATCTATTAAATTTCTTTTCCAGTACACTTAGCGCCTCCATTTACTCTTCCAATAATTTTCTGATGTCCTGCTTTAAAATACTGATCTGCTCTTTTTCGCCGTGGTCATTCTCCTGTTGCTTTTCAGTAATAGCCCCGCGATAATATATAATAGGGTTACCAAAATCATCAACTCTCGAACGTATAAATCCTTTTTTATCGATTAAGGCAAATAGGCCAGAGTGTTCAAAACCGCCAGGTGCATCAGGCATTTCAGACGCAAAAATATTAAACCCGATATTGGCCAAATCGAATATTTTTTCTTTATCGCCGGTCATCAAATGCCAGTCCATATCCTCAATACCATGACGTTCTGCATATTGTTTCAAAACAGTGGGCGTATCATAGTCGGGCGTTATTGAAAAAGAAGCTATTCCGAAATGGTCAAATTGGCTAAACTCCTCCTGCAGGGCCACCAAATTTTTTGTCATTACGGGGCAGATTGAAGGGCATGAGGTAAAGAAGAACTCGACTACGAACACTTTTCCCTTGTAATCTCTATCGGTAATCAAAAGACTGTCTTGATCAATGAACTCAAAAGAGGGGACTCTTCTTTTTTTGCCGTTCAACAACACATAAGCCAACTCCGCTTTATTGTTCTTGACGTTCATTCTATTGGTATCGACTACCGATCCCTTTTTGAGGCGGTCAACAATTCTAGGAATAAAGATGATGCCAAAAACAAGGACCACTAACGATACCCATACATATGTATACTTTCCTTTCATTTTCAATTCACGCGCCTAGCATTGTTCTTTTTAAGGGCCAACCGATATTCAGCCAAAATAATCATTACATCATCTACCATCTTATTGTTCAAATCGGATACCGATCTAGCATTGAACCCATATTTGGTCTCTCCGTCCTCTTCACTGGTCCTTCCCCTTAAATTTCTATCCTTGTCAATAATAAAAACATAGGAAGTGGCCAAATCTTCATCAAGTGACAAATTGGTTCTTAAGGACTCGAAAAGGTCTTGTATTTGGTTCTCTTGGGCAAACACAAATTTCCAATTTCTGATATCAGTAAAACTGCCTAGCTCTTTTTTTAGTTCAGCTACCTGTATTTCAGTGCCTTTTGGTACTACCATGACAAACTGAAAATCATGGAATTCATGAAATCGCTTGTATATTTTCTGATTGAGATTAAAGGCATTGCCTTTGTTATAGTCTATATTTTTACCCAAGAACCCAAGAATGGTTATTTTATCTTGAAGGCTTAGGGTGTTATCGATTGCGCTTATCTCATTAACTTCCTCGGTAAGCACAGTGAGTCTTCCAAAATTATTGATCCCTGAAGCAAAAAATAGGTAGGCGACAATGGGTAAAACAAATAGTACTACTAAAACGAAGGTCTTTTTCATACCCGAATTATTACTGTTATCAAGAGAGTTTAAAAACTATAGTTATCAATTACGGCCTGACGATGAAATTTATTCTAAAATCGAAATCATTGATTTTTCACAACGAAATAAAAAAAGGGGCTAAGAAGTTTTGTTTCGCCTCTTCACGAGTCTTGCCCGGTGATTCAAGTGGCAATTATGCCTTAGGACGATTCATAAACAGATTAGTTTACTTCGTCTGTACTGAAGCCCTATTTTAATTTCTTTAGAACCTCTCTTCTTTGTCAATACCCTAGAAATCCCAGGTTACAAACCCATCCTTAAAGACATTATAAATGTAATCGGCTTCAAAGAGCATTATAAATAGCAAGTATGCCACCAAGAAAATTGGGGTCCAAACAATCGCCCTTCTCAATGCGCTTTTTTCATCTCTCAAGTGCATGAAATCCCATGCAATATAATAGGCCTTGACCAGAGTAAGGATAATGAAAATCCAGTTCAGTAGTTTCATTCCTAAAAAAGTACTTCCGGTAAGTATAGCAGGTTTCGTAATACCAAAACCAACTTCGACCGCGGTTATAATGGTTAAGAAAACAAGTACTCCCCATATTTTTTGGGTATTGGACTTGAATTTCACTAATCCCCTGAAAATTTCCAATTTATGTGCGTCTGCCATTATTTATATCGTAATTATTAAAAAATCAACCAGAACCTGAACTCAATTCAGGCTATACCAAATAGAAGAAGGTAAATACAAATACCCACACCAAATCTACAAAGTGCCAGTACAGACCAACTTTCTCGACCATTTCATAGTGTCCGCGACGTTCATATGTTCCTATGATAACATTAAAGAAAATGATAATATTTATCAGTACTCCCGAGAACACGTGAAAACCGTGAAAACCGGTAATAAAGAAAAAGAAATCTGCAAATAATCTACTGCCGTATTCATTGTGAATTAGATTCGCCCCTTCAACAACCTGTGTCGCACCCATAAGCTTCTCAAGACTTTCTTCTCGGGTCAGTATTGTTTTCTCTCCTTCTTCATTAATCATCTCGGTACGTACCAAAATATTGGCATTGGCTTTAAAGCCTTCTACCACTTCATTTACTGAATAACTAGGCACAAATGCATCTTCACCATACCAGACGCCATTTTTTCTTTCATGTGCAACCCTATCACTGTGAATTGTTTTCGCAAAATCAGATAAAGTGGCTCTTTCACCGGTATCGGCTTTAACGAACTGTAATATTCTACCACCCTTGGTTTCTATTGCACCATAGCTCCCATTGATAAAGGTTGCCCATTCCCAAGCTTGGGAACCAACAAATATCGCACCTCCTAGAATGGTTAGGAACATATACCAGATTACGGCCTTCTTCTTCATATGATGACCCGCATCGACTGCCAACACCATGGTTACCGAGGACATAATCAAAATAAAAGTCATGAAGGCTACATAGTACATGGGAAAATCACCATGAAAGAAAGGCACGTGGGTAAAAACCTCATCGGCTATTGGCCAAGTTTCAATGAATTTAAACCTAGAAAAACCGTAAGAGGCTAAAAAGCCTGAAAAAGTCAAGGCATCCGAGACGAGAAAAAACCACATCATCAATTTACCATAACTCGCATTCAAGGGTCGATTACCGCCTCCCCAAACCTTTTCTTCAGAAGTTGTTGTTACCGTAGAATCCATATATAATCTATCGTATTATTAGAAGTTGCACAAATTTACATTTTTTTCGACCATACAAAAGCCGAATGGGTATCAAAACCAATTTTATTATAAGAAATTGTCAAGATTTTATCCTCTAGTTCGATTTTGTCCTTTTTTTTTGTGAAATCTGTGTTATTTTTTCGCCTTACAGCTTAGATCATGCCATTCATAAGCTACATGCTGCCAAAAAAATCATCAAAATACATTCAGAAATCAAGGTGATAGATAATGAACTCAAGACGAGCGTAATTTCTAAAATACTACTCAACAAACAGCATAAACAAAATCAAATACACCCATAAAAGATCTAAAAAGTGCCAAAAAGTAGCCCCCAATGATATTCCTAACATCTCTTGCGAAGAATAGCTTCCCTTTATTTGATTGTACAAAACCACCAATAGCGAAATGATCCCTGCAACCACATGGACAATATGCACGGCAGCAATCAAAAACACATAGGCGAGTTTAATATTACTTGTTGGTCCTGTAAAATAATAGCCTTGAGCCACCATTTGCGAAAAACCGTTAAACTGAAGTATGATAAAAACAACACCCAAGCCCAAGGTCACCAGCAACCAATTGGTACACTGTTTTGCCCTATCTTCCTTTATTCCCTTTTTCGCTAAGATATAGGTAATACTACTCAACATGATAACAGCGGCACTTATAAAGAAAGCCGATGGCAGGTTCAGTTCTTTCAACCAATCTTCTCTTGTACTACTAATAATATAGGCACTGGTCCAACCTGCAAAAGCCATTAACAAGCTAACTATACCAAACCAGAGCATCATTTTTTTGGCTCTGTCATTTTTTTCTTTCTGTGTACCCTGAGTTAAATCCATATACTTTTAAATAAATTTATCAATGACGTAAATTACTTGCATTAAGGTGATGTAGCTTACACTGGCCAGCATCAATTTCTTGGCCGATGCATTATCTCGCTTTTCAAACAAACGAAAAGCAAATACCAACATTACCGCTCCTATTAAAAGTATAAGGATTGCGGCAGAAATTGACAATTGCAATCTGCCCGTAATTCCAAACGCAGGAACAACCGAAACAATCATCATCCAAACGGTGTACATTATAATCTGCACTGCCGTTCCCCTATCTTTCTTTCCTGTAGGCAACATCTTAAACCCTCCCCTTTTATAGTCCTCATCCAACATCCACCCCAAGGCCCAAAAATGGGGGAATTGCCAAAAAAACTGAATCATGAACAAAGTGCCAGATTCAATACCAAAATCGTTTGTCGCTGCTACCCACCCCAACATAAAAGGAATGGCTCCAGGAAATGCCCCCACAAAAACCGAAAGTGGAGTTTTGGTTTTTAATGGCGTATAGACACTCGTATATAAAAATATGGAAATCGCCCCGAACATTGCCGTTTTAGGGTTAAGGACATATAAGGCGACCAAGCCCATAATGGTCAATACAATAGCAATCACAAAGGCCTTATTGACCGACATTCTTCCTGAGGGGATCGGACGGTTCTTTGTCCTATTCATCAGGGCATCTAGATCTCTCTCGATAATCTGATTAAAAGCGTTTGACGCACCAACCATGCAATACCCCCCAAATGCAAGGAGTACAAGCGAGCCCATATCAATTTGATAGGCTCCTAATAAATAACCTGCAATGGAAGAAAAAACCACACTAATCGCCAACCTAGCTTTGGTTATCTCTTTAAAATCAGCAAAAATCAAGGGCCATGAGGCACGCTTTACCGTTCCAATTGCAGTCTTCATCAGTTTTTTAAATAAGAGTGCAAAGATAAACTGCCTATGATTTTTCTGCAACCAATTGACCCTATTTATCTTATCTTTGAGAAAAGGCCCTAAAAGCCATTAAAAACAATGTTATATTGAAAAATAATCGATTTTTTATACTTTTTATAAGCATATGCAGCCTTTTATCGACAGAAGCGCAAAACAAAGATGTGACCATTACTGCAATCAAGGTCTCCAAGGATGTATATATGCTGACCGGACAGGGTGGAAATATTGGGATTTATGTGGGAGCATCTTCCGTTTTTATGATTGATGACCAATATGCTCATTTGAGTAAAAAAATTAAAGAAAAGATTAATGAACTGACCAATAAACCCATCACAGTTTTATTCAACACCCATATGCATGGCGACCATACGGGTGGCAACGGCAATTTCAATTCGCCAGACATCACTCTGGTCGCACATGACAATGTGAGGAAAAGCCTGCAATCTAGACTAGATGCAAATACAAATTCTGATCAAACCATACTCCCCGAGCTCACCTTTTCAAAGAATATTACTTTTCATGATGGCGAAGAAACCATTATGGCATTTCACGTACACAATGCCCACACCAACGGCGATGCCATGGTGTACTTTCTTGAAAACAATGTTTTGCATATGGGAGACACCTATTTTTCAGGACGCTACCCCTATATAGACCTAAAAAACGGAGGCAGTATCGAAGGTTATATCAACGCAAATAAAAGAGCATTGGTATTGATTGACGCCGAAACTAAAATCATTCCTGGGCACGGAAAGCTATCTAATAAAAAAGAACTGGAGACCTATGTAGCCATGCTTGAAGACATAAAACTAAAGGTTCAGAAAGCAATCGACGCCAACAGCTCAATGAAAAAAGTACTAGAAGATTCAAAACTCACAGCAGATTATGACAAAACCCATGGCAATGGATTCATCAGCCCCAAAAAAATAAGAGAGGCGTTTTATAAAAGCTTAAAAGGAGAGTAAAAAAGAGGCTGTCTAAAAATTATTTTTAGACAGCCTCTTACCTATGTTTTTTTAAAATTTTACTGCAATTTAAAAGTAATCGGAATACTAAATGGTACTCTTACAGCTCTACCTCTTTGTTTGCCAGGAGTCATTTTCGGCAGTTTACCAATGATTCTTGCTGCTTCTTTCTCCAAGCTTTTATCAGGGCCTCGCATTCTAACATTACCTATACTACCGTCTTTTTGGATAACAAACATAATATTCACCCTTCCTTGAACTCCCATTTCCTGTGCAATTTCAGGGTATCTGAAATTTCTGCTGATATGTTTTTGTATCCTACTATTGAAACAGGCACGCATAGCAGCGGCGCCTTTGCCCTTTTCACCTTCACAACCCGGAAAAATAGGCACATCCTCAATAACCGCAAAAGGCACGTCAACATCTTCAAAAATCTCTTCGACCTCAACATCAGCCACTTCGATAACCTCTTCTTGACTGGTTTCTGTTGATTCGATTATAGTTTCCTCTACCTCTTCTTCATCTTCTACAATTTCAATGATTTCAGGTGCGGCAGGTGGTGGTGGTGGTGGTGGTGTTTTAATTTGTTCGGTCATCGGAACCTCTTCATCCAAAGCATCTTCCACATTCATTGATATATCATATTCATTACCCCTATCATAGGTCTTCCACTCAAATGCGCCATACACCAAAAGCATGACTACAGCCAAGCCAATTACAAAATAGAGACTACTATTTTTAGTCAAGTCTGCTTTTGGGTTCTTTTTAAGTTCCATATTTATTGTGTTTAATGTTCGCTAATTTAACTAATTATTTGTAAAAACAAATACTATTTCCACTTTAACCCTCTTTTCTTTGAAAATAAGAATCTCATGACCCACGCTCCGACAAGAGCTCCAATACTATTCGAAATCGCATCAAAGATATCACCCGCTCTACTCAATGTGAACCTCTGCTGAATAACCTCAATAATTATACCAAAAACAATTACGCCAAAAAGAATACTGCCAAGGGCTTTTCTCAATTGTATTTCACCTTTGGTGCGTTCACGAAAAAAAAACACTCCCAGTACAAAGGCGACAAAGTAAAACGTAAAATGCACCACTTTGTCTAAATGGGGAATTTTAAAGCTAGGCAAATCGACATCGGAGAATGAAAATAAGCTGGCCCATGTTACGAACAGCATCCAGCATATAAATGCAATCGCATACTTATTTGTTTTAAGCACCAATCAATTCTTTATACGCATCGGCACTTAGCAAACCATCAATTTCAGAAGATTTGCTGATTTCTATTTTCACCATCCAACCCTCACCGTAAGGATCTGAATTAACCTTTTCAGGATCATCTTCCAAAGCTTCATTGAATTCAACAATCTTACCACTCAAGGGTATAAATAAATCAGAAACTGTTTTTACCGCCTCGACCGAACCAAAAATCTCATCTTGATCTAGGGTCTCATCCAAGGTCTCGACCTCCACATAAACGATATCGCCCAATTCGCCTTGCGCAAAATCAGTTATTCCAACGGTAACTAGGTCACCTTCTATCTTGATCCATTCATGATCCTTAGTATATTTTAATTCTGATGGTATATTCATTTCTTTAGGCTTATGTTAGGATAACAAATGTAAATGATTCCATAAAAATATTCAAGAAAAGTTCAAGTTTCGAGAAATAAATTCAAATTCAAGAAATAGTTTCTGGTTTCTGGCATACGTTCAAAAGGCAAGTGCAAGTGTTGAATTCAAGCAACAGTCCGATCTGCGAACTCCTGAAAGAGAAAGATAGTCATCACGGCCTAGTGGCTGCAATTTCTCAATAAAACGCTAAATAGCTTATTTTGTCGCTTTACCTATAAACCTGAGCTCAACCTAAAATAATGAATTCACTCTTGCCATCGAAGTTTTAACAAGGAATATCATAATGAAGTGACACCTGTGCCCTCAGAACTATTCAATAGATTGGCAGCCTAGCGAAACAGCAGGCTTCACTTTGCTAGTGAAAACCTAATTTCCGAAATTATAGCGCAGGGTAAAACCCGTATTAATTGTGGTCTGCGGAAAGGCCGTAGAGATTGCAAACTGAGAGAATGAATGGTCATAAAAGAACAATGCATTCAAGTTTTTGCTCAGGGCATAATCAGCCGTGAACTTTATAGATAACAGGTTCTGACCTGAAGTAATTTGGTTGTTATCTATATCTAGATTTCGAATAATCGTAATATTATCACGAAGGGTCACATCGGCCTTTAGATTCAAATCTCCTTTTAAGCGTGTTTTATTACCTCCGATATTAGTCACGAATTTTACGTCCTTGAACCGATACCCCAAGCCGACCGTATATTCTTTACCATTCATTTCGGTCATCAAATTATTATCAAAACTCATAGAAAAAATACGTTCTTTCCTGATTTCGGCCAGAACGCTTATCGAGTTTTTCATTTCAAAATCCACCCTCATCAACGGATTAAACTGATCATTCAGCACTACATTATTTAGAATAAGTTCAGGTAAAAAATCACCCGTTTCAGTATCAATAGGAATATTGCCCTCATTGATCAATTGGGTACGGGCCAAATTAGTCTGAAAAGAATTGATACTATATGAAGACCTATACCCATGGCTCAAAGAAAATCGCTTGAATTTCTTCTTAAACCATTTATTACGCATCAAGCCCGTATATTTTATATTCCAATTGGGTATGGGTATACCTCTAAAGGCATCTAAATTTACGCCATCTACACCTTGGCCGGTATAGGCGGCAAAGAATGCAGGCAACAATACGTCTTGTTGCGTTTTACCGTATCGCTCAGGAAACCCATCGGCATCTAAAGTACCCGGATTCTCACCCCTATCGGCTACCAAACGATTGGCGATGGCAATTCTGTTCTCCTTGAATTTTTCAAAAACTTCTGAACTGAATTCATCACTCTTTTTAAAGGCGGTACCGATCATCATGGTTGATATACTAAAATTACCATAGTCATTACCCAATAGATTTTCATATTCAAATCGGCCGCCTCCGAGATCGTTTATTTGAAAGCTTTCTTGATAGCTGTTCGAATATTGTCTGTCGGCCGAAAGATCTATGGTCAAGCCTCTCATTGGCTGAACCGTAGCTGTAATGTTCAGCTGCTTATTGGTATGTTCTATAAACTGCTCATTGAACTCAGAAAAATTTGTCAACCACCCATTACGTGCTGCTTCAAAACGCACATCGGACTGACTCCCAAATACAAACCCTAGCGATGGCCTAGTCGTACCCACAAATCCGATAGATTGTGTATACCCTGGAAGCACTCTTCCGCTGTTTTCGTTATAATTTATGTTCACCCTTTTTACCATGGTCACGATATCTATGACCGTATTAAATAGACCGCTGGTCTTCTTTTCAGGCTTCTCTTTCTTTGTTGACGGATTTCCTGCCTTGTCTCTTCTAACCGCCGCGGTCCTAGCCGTAGTTTTTCCACTTTTTTTCTTAAGGCCAATCAAATCATACAATTTTTGCATTGTTAAGGAGGCCGTAATATTATGTGTATTAGCGTTCTGTACGGTATTAATCGCCTCTCCTGCAACCTCCTCTAGTGCATCACCGCCACGTTGCCAATCGAAATTACTGGTATAGCTATACTGAGCGTTAATAAAATCTAGGGCAGGTATTTTATTAAACGGAAGCTCATAGTTCAACTTCATCTCCTGTGAATGTCTATTAGGTTCTCCTATGTCCCAGAAGCCATCCCAAAGACCAAGGGTCTTATCAATATCGGAATCGGGGTCTCCTTCTTCCTCAAAATAATTGCGAACAATATTGTTGTTTGATGCTGTCAAAGTCAAGCGCAATGATTTTGTTAAACTATAATTTACCGCATACTGCCAATTAAAAAGATAGTTTCGCTGTTGCAAAGAGGGCAGTTCTAGGCGATCAACACCTTCTTCACGAACATCTCGAAATCGCTGTTGGTTGAACTGCCTATTGATATTTGAATTCACAGATACACTTGCGGGCAATAGATTAATATTCAAATCTTTGAGCCATTGCCAATACTTGCCTGTAAAAAGAGAATCTTTTTTAGCAAAAGGGGCTAGTTCAACGGGCTCAAAGTTATGATTATACACAAAACCTGTAACTACATTTTGATCTCTTAGATTGGCAATTTCAAAATCTCTATGATCTACTTCATTGTACGAATAATTGAAGGTAAAATTCTCTATATCATAGAAATTGGCATCGGCATCTTCACCACGATCTTTTCGGACCCCTATCAAGTTGATACTGGTTCTTCTGGTATAATCCTCGGCCTGTTCCTTAATTTCATCAGCGGCAGCCTGGTCTGGTGCGGAGTTAATTAGATCATCTAACTTTAAATCATCATATACTGGGTCAAACTCAGGTGTGATCAATTGTTCTGAAATTCCATAATTAAAAGGCAACTGAATGCCCCATTTTTTTGGAAATAATTGACCTATATTTAGGTTGGTGACTACATCATACGAAATTGCATCTTCACGGGCACGCTCATTGGGCATTTGATCCAGAGTACCAAAACCTGAGGTACTCATGCTTCCGGTTGCCGAGATATTGGCAAAGTCGGCAATATTGGCATCTAGTGCTGCAACGGCCGCCCATCCTCCATTATTGTCTAATCCTGCCAAACGCAGTTCATTGAACCATACCTCTCCTCGCGCAGGAAAATTATCAACATTCTTTACACCTACCATCATACTTCGAATACTCCCCAAAGATGGATTTCCTTTAATCCCTATCCGCATTCTACCGGGAGTATGCGGCGAAAATTCAGCAACGGGAACAATCTCACCGTTTTCAACTTCGAAGAACTGAAGCTCATTCAATGGAGTAACGATCCTATTATTGATACGTACTGATTTTACCTTGTTCAAATCACTCAGGAGGATGTCCATTTGGTTGACATCGGGCCAGATTTCACTTTCTGACGAAGCATTGAAAGGTGTGAATTGCAAAGGCAGTTCAATCTGATAAAAATTCTGTGAGAAATCAGTACCCATTCTTAAAAACCCGACCAAGGGCGTCGCGTCATCAGAATAGTCGCTATCGACAATTTTCTCGGCATGCATGAACATCTTCAATTTCTTGTACTGTCGAATATCGATATTCAGGTTTTTGAACACTCCCCGTGCATCTTGAGACTCCAAGTTCTCGACCACAAAGGACAACGATTGCTCATTTTGACGTATGATTGTATTATTATTGTTCAACCGCTCTCTGATTACCCCTGGAGGTAATACGTACGGAATAGGTGTTCGCGTATTATTCTCTTCGATGTTTACCGTATTTACGTCGACAATGGTACCATCGTCAGAAGGGTCATTGTCGATATTATCATCTTGCAATGTTCGCGTATAGGTACGCCAATCGCCACGCACTAGATCCAAGGTCGCAAAACGCAATACTACATCACTGCTAAAACCGGTAAGGTACATTCGCATAAAGCTAACGGACCTAAAATCGTTGATTCCTCCTACGGCATCGCTAAAATCACTTAAGGGTATCTTATACTGGATCCACCTACGATTCAATTGAGAACCATCGGGCAGGTCTGGCGTTACCCCATCTTTTATATCGGTGACATACTTATCATTGATGGTCGTATTCGGCTGTATATCAATACGGTATTCGTAATAGCTGTTTACCGTGTTCATGGTAAGGTCGCGATCTATATCCTCTACATCAGGCAATGTGGTAGACCCACGATTTGTATTGGTCACCTCTACGGGAGAATTGCCTTCGGAATTATTAAAGTCCAAATAGCGCTCCAAAACCCCACCTTCACGGTTTAGGTAATATTGGTAATTGTCTAAGGCCGGGTCATCACCGGTATTGTTCGTATAAACAGAAGCTTCATCGGCATCATTCAGGCCATCAAGACCAATATCTTGTAATCCCCTATTGGCCTTATTGGCATCAAAGGCATATACCAAAGCCTGGGTAGCAGGCACCTCACCCCATGAGGTCAGTGCCACCAAGTCATTACTTTGTTCTCCTGGCAGTCCATTTTCATACTGCTTTCTGCCATCCTTTAAAACATCTTCAGATATATTCCCCAGGTTCAATACTAACTCACCCGGTCCAGTAGCTATACCATCAACATAGGGGTCTAGAACCCAGAATTGAACAAATTCTACATTGGATTGCTCAAAATCGGTACTACTCAAGGAACGCATAATACCTGCCCATTTTTCACTGGGTTGTTCTCCGGTAAAATTGGGATTGTTATTATAAGGCCCTTTTTCATTGGGGTAATACGCCAGATCCAAAGTGCCCTGCACGGTAGTCTGCCCTTGGGCAATATCGACTTGTGGAAAAACCTCATCGATAAAAATTCGTCGTGTAGCGTTTGTCGAGATATCGCTATCACTAATACCCGATGGCCGTTGGTTGGTAAAAAAGATTGGATCTATAGTATACCATGCCATTTTCGCCCTACCATACCCATTTTCCAAATTTGCGGGGTCATCAGGAGAACCTCCTGACAATTGCCCTCCGGGAACAAATTCTAAGGGTGTACTCGCCATGGTCCAGCCCAAGGACGAACGAATATCTATTAATGCCTGCGCACCTTCAAAATCATCTAAATAGGTCGTAGTCTCGCCTTGAAAATCGGCATTCTTGGGTGAATTGGGTTTTAACCATGCGATTTCGGCCCTTAGCGACAAATTAGAAGGCACATCGGTGTCGATATTCGGTAGCTTGTTGACCATTCGAGTCAAAAATGGAATCTCTGTAGAGAAATTTCCATTGACACCAAAAATGGTATTGTTCACAGGTTCAACCCCATAATTTGATTTTTGGGTCAAAGGGCGCTCATTCAAGTTTATTAAGGTAGCCCCCATTACAAAGTTCTTATTGAACTGATGCTCTATATTTATTCCTGTAAAGCGTCGGGTTTGTTGCCCGAAAACAGCATTGTTTTCAACCGATATGTTTATGGGTACGTTCGAAGCTTCTAAACTAGGATCTAAAATCTGTACGGTTCCTGCTTGATAGTTTACGGTATAATCTATACCTTCTTGAAGCTGTCGACCTCCAGCGGTAACACGAACAGAGCCACGTGGCACATTAAAGGCACCTATGGGAATACCATTGCTAGCTTCCGATTTGTAACGCCCCTTTAAAAGAAACCTATTCTTTTCAGCCTCTTCTCTAGAATCTGCTTTGGTGGAAGCATATAAATTTCTAAAGACATATTTCTTTTGGTTTTCATTATACCCCTGATCATTACTAACATCGTAAGTACCCCCGCCCATTTCTTCGAACAGATATTCTCCAAAAGGTTCAACTTTCGTGAAAATTATTCGTCCTCCTTGGATATCAATGGTTATGCCTGGCACAAAATCAAAGAAACCGTCACCACCACGCTGTACATCATTATAGGCATTCAAACGATCTAGATTAAAGATATCTAAGAGTATACGTTCCTGATAGCCATCTGGCCATCCTGAACCAAGACCTTCCTCGACCGGCGTGATATAGTTTCTTGGGGTGGGGTCAGAGTAAAGAATATTCAACTTAAAGTCTTCCTGACTCAGCCTAAAGGCTCCTGTCGCATAAATATTCTTCATCATCAGATCCCAAATCGGATCTGAAACACTGGTGATATTACTCTTTAGGAGCTTTAATATTAATGTGTTATTGTTTATTATCGGATTTATACCTCCTGATACCGTTGTAGCATCTAAGCTTCCATTGGCAAATTCACCTACCTGATACACCTCACCGTTATATGTATATTGATAAGCTACACCCAAGACCTCATCATTGCTCAAGCGTTGGTTTAGTGAAATATACCCCAATTGGGCATTGAAATCGAAATCTCTTGTTTGATCTAATTTTCGAGCATTCTCCAATATGGCATAATCAAAGCCTTGGTTAACTTGATACCCTGGCACATTAAAACCGGCCTGTACCGTGGCAATATCTCTGACGCTCGACGTCAATGCTCCTGTACCTATCAAGGCGGGGTCATAGTCATTGGCACTGTTTCTGGGTAAATTGTTGTTGGGCCCGGTTGAAAGATTGAAAAAGCCAACTGGGTCACCGTTCGCTTGCCCTATTCTTGTGTTTTCTTGATTAAACTCTCCTAAATCCTGTATAGCGACTATATTACGAACATTTAAGGTCTGCTGACTTCGATTGGTCACCCATACTTCTAAACGGGTAATCTGCACCTGACTTCTAATATATGGGTAGTTTTCCAAGGCCGCATTATAACTATCTCTAAAAAAATGGGAGAGAAAAAAATGCTTGTCTTCATCATAATCCAAGGCGGTAAGTGAAAATTCATTCAGGGTACCTCCTCCTTGTGCCACTACGGTGTTATTTTGTGAACGCTGCTCCGAAAAAACCGCCGTGACGCTGGTCTTACCAAACTGTAATTTTGTCTTGACCCCGAACAAACTCTGCGCACCTGTAATCAAGGAGCTGTTTAGGGGCATATTCACATTACCTACTTCAATTGATTGGAGGATATCATCCTCTGTAGGCGTATATTCAAGTTTTACAATATTCTGAAAATCAAAAGTAGCCTCGGTATCATAATTGGCAGTCACCTGTAACCGCTCCCCTACTTTGCCTAACATACTCAAACTAATACGTTGATCAAAGTCAAAAGACAGGTTGGTACGGTTTCTAGGCGAAAGTGATGGGTTATCATTCTTTTGCCAAATAACACCCAGATCCATCGCTACCGAACCTTGCGGTATCACCTCAATGGTATTTCCTCCAAAAACAGATTGAAAAAAGTTGTTGTTGACATAAAAATTAGGCAGAAGATTTCTTCGCGCAGCTTCGCTTCCTTCCTTTTTTCCGGAATAAGCATCTGATTTCTCTTTGAAATAGTCCTTTATCCCCTCTTCTCTTACCAACTTTAGATATTGTTCTGAAGAAAGTATAATGGGGTATCCGATATTAAAACCTCCAATACTCTCATTATAGATATAACTATCAAGTTTTGGATCGTAAATGTATTTGGAAACAATGCTTTTGGGATTCTGAAATACCAATTTCCCCAGTGAGAAACCTGTTTTAACAGAATCTACCTCCTGCACGTTCGTCTCCTCGGCTTCAATTTCTTGGGCGACGGAAATTCCGCTTGCCATAAAGAAAATAAAGAATAGGAATACAAGCTTAAATGGTGATTTAAGAAATTGTTTTGCCCCTTTTTTCAAACTTATTACAAATTTTTAAGCGCGAGTTTAATAATGTTCTCTGTGCTAAGCGATGAATCTTGGCTCAATACCTTGTCTACGGCCTTTTCAGCCTGTCTTCGGACAAATCCAAGAACCTCTAAAGCAGATAACGCTTCATCTTTATTTGTATTGTTTGAAAAGTGGGAAACTTCTTCAATACTATATATTTTTAAAACCTTGTCTTTTAGGTCTAAAATTACTCTTTGTGCCGTCTTGACACCTATGCCTTTTATTGCCTGAATTGAAGGTGCATCTCCGCCGGCAATGGCATCTCTAATTTGGGCAGGCGACATTGAAGACAACATAGTCCTCGCCGTACTTGAACCTATTCCTGAAACCGATAGTAACAAACGAAATATTTCACGTTCAGATTTTTCTGAAAACCCAAAAAGTGTATGTGAATCCTCCTTTATCTGTACATGGGTAAATAAACTAATATTCTCGGCATCCGCTATTTTTGAAAACGTATGCAAGGAGATATTTACAAAATAACCTACCCCGCCACATTCAATAATCACATGGGTAGGATTCTTTTCAATCAATTTGCCTTTGAGGTGGTGGATCATGATTCAGGTTAATAATTAGTGGTTAGTGGTTAGTGGTTCGTGAGATAAAAAACAAAATATCTTATGACCTACCTGCTTTCGCATTTTTACGTTTCTCTCTTTCTTGGGCATCGATTACGGCAACTGCCGTCATATTCACCATCTCATCTACACTCGCCCCTAACTGTAAAATGTGTACCGACTTTCGCAGCCCCACCATAATAGGACCTATACTATCGGCCTTATTTAGTTCTTTCAATAATTTATAGGTGATATTAGCGGATTCCAAATTGGGAAAAATCAAGGTATTTACTTTTTTGCCCGCCAATTTTGAAAAAGGGAATTTTCCTTGTCTCAATTCTTGGTTCAAGGCAAAATCGGTCTGAATTTCCCCATCAACAATCAAACTAGGGTTCGTATCATGCAAAATCTTAACTGCCTGTCTTACCTTGGTTGCCTTAGGGTGTGTCGATGACCCAAAATTGGCATAGGACAATAGGGCAATCACCGGATTAAAACCAAAGGTAGTGGCTACATTCGCCGTCATTTGCGTGATTTCTGCAAGCTCCTCGGCATTGGGCTCAATATTTATTGAGGTGTCTGCCAAAATCATAGGCCCCCTACGGGTAGCCATAATGTGTACCGTTGATACTTTTTTAACGCCAAACGCTCTTCCGATGACTTCAAAAATAGGTTTAATCACCGTTGGGTAAGCCCTTGAATATCCTGAAATCATTCCATCAGCATCTCCTTCCAATACCATCATGGCAGCATAATAAGTACGTTCTCTCATTTTTTGTCGAGCGCCGAATAAACTCACCCCACTTCTTTGTCTATTGACAAAATATTTCATTGCATACTGCTCTCTTTTTTCGTTTGCCTCATCAGCATGAGAGTCAATAACCAAAAGATTGGCATCAAACTCCAATTCTTTCTTTAATTCTGAAATAATATCTTTTTTTCCCAATAAAATCGGGATGGCAATACCTTCATCATACGCTATTTGAGCTGCTTTCAACACATCTAAATGATCCGCTTCGGCGAAGACGATCTTTTTCGGATTTATTTTGGCTCTGTCATGCAGCAAGCGTACAATCTTATTATCGTTTCCGGAGCGTTGCAACAACTCCTCTCTATAGCCGCCCCAATCCTCAATAGGTAATTTGGCAACGCCACTTTCCATTGCCGCTTTTGCAACGGCAGGTGGGATCTCGGTGATTAATCTTGGGTCAAAAGGTTTGGGAATAATATAATCTTTGCCAAATGCCAGCCTTGTTTTACCATAGGCGATGTTTACCTGTTCAGGCACATTCTCCTTAGTGAGCTTTGCCAATGCACGAACAGCGGCCATTTTCATTTCCTCATTTATTTTCGTGGCACGCACATCCAATGCTCCTCTAAATATAAAAGGAAAACCCAAAACATTATTTACTTGGTTAGGATGGTCGGATCGGCCCGTGGCCATAATAATGTCCTTTCTTGTTTTTATGGCCAAATCATATTTAATCTCTGGATCTGGATTAGCCATAGCAAAAACAATAGGGTTTTCTGCCATGGAAAGCAACATTTTAGGGGTGACGATATCTGCTATGGAAAGCCCCACAAAAACATCTGCATTTACCATTGCTTCATCAAGTGTATCAATCTTTCGGTCGCTTGCAAACTCAGCTTTTTCTTTACTAAGGTTTTCCCTGTCTTTTCTAATGACCCCTTTACTGTCTAACATGACAATATTGCCAGCACTAGCACCAAAGGCCTTGTACAACCTGCTGCAGGATATGGCCGCTGCACCAGCACCACTGATCACAATCTTGACCTTGTGCAATTTTTTACCTGCAATCTCCACTGCATTTAAAAGTGCTGCAGCAGATATTATAGCCGTACCATGCTGATCATCATGCATTACAGGAATATCGAGTTCCGCTTTCAACCTGCGTTCTATCTCGAAAGCTTCAGGTGCTTTAATATCTTCCAAATTGATACCGCCAAAAGTTGGGGCTATCATCTTCACAGTCTCCACGAATTTATCAACATCTTCGGTATCCACCTCTATATCCATTCCGTCAATATCCGCAAAAATCTTGAAGAGTAGACTCTTTCCTTCCATAACGGGCTTTGAAGCTTCAGGCCCTATGTTTCCAAGGCCTAAAACTGCGGTGCCGTTCGAAATTATTGCTACCAGATTTCCTTTCGCCGTATACTTATATACATTTTCACGATCCTTTGCTATCTCCAAACACGGTTCCGCAACTCCAGGGGAATACGCCAATGCCAAATCTCTTTGCGTAGCATACGGTTTTGTAGGTACGATCTTTATTTTCCCCGGTTGAGGTTTGGCATGATAGACCAATGCCTCACGTCTTAGTTTTTGATTGCTCATAAAAAAAATTGAAAAACAAATTTAATGGTATTCTTTGGTATCTAAATCACCCAAATGAAATAATCTACTTTAAAAACTTTATGTTTCGTTGCAAACCTGTGAACTTAGTACGTTTTACGGCCGACTTTTGAAATACTTTTTTAAACACATCTTCGGTAATTTCCTCCCAATCCTTTTTTGTCATAGACAGCAACTCAGGGTTTGGATCAAATAAGGGCTCATTGTGAGCTTTTGAAAAACGGTTCCACGGACAAACATCTTGACAAATATCACAACCGAACATCCAATCCTCGAACTTAGCTTGATATTCATTGGGGATTTCATTCTTTAGTTCAATCGTAAAATAGGAAATACATTTACTGCCGTCTACAATATATGACCCTACAATGGCTTCAGTGGGGCAGGCATCAATACAGGCCGTACAGGTACCACAATGGTCGGTCACTGGCGAATCATATTCGAGTTCCAAATCTAGAATGAGCTCGGCGATAAAATAGAAGGAGCCCGTTTGTTGGGTGAGCAGATTACTGTGTTTTCCTATCCAACCCAAGCCGCTTTTGGCGGCCCATGCCTTATCAAGTACCGGAGCGGAATCGACAAAGGCGCGACCATTGACCTCTCCAATCTCTTCGGAAATAAATTCCTGAAGTTGACGTAGTTTCGATTTTATGACATGGTGGTAATCTTGCCCGTAAGCATATTTAGACACCTTAAAAGTATTTTCTGTCTGTTGTTCCTCTGGATAGTAATTAAGAAGTAATGAAATAACCGATTTGGAACCTTCTACTAGCTTGGTGGGATCCAAACGTTTGTCGAAGTGGTTTTCCATATACCGCATTTCACCATTCATATTTTGGTTGAGCCATTTCTCGAGTCTTGGAGCCTCTTCCTCCAAAAACTCGGCTTTAGAAATACCACAAGACAAAAAACCAAGGCGCTTTGCTTCGGTTTTTATATATTGTGTATGTTTTTGTTTAATGTTCATTTACTTTTTTACCATAACCGTGAACAAGAACAATTTCAGTAGAAATTTTGTTTTAAAGCATGGATTTCTTTTCGACTAACAGTTAAACGAAAATACAATTATCTTTCAACCTGAATTTGACCCAGTATCTAATTTAGAGTACGTAAATAAAAAATGAGGTCTGAAATGAAAAATTTAAAGGAATACCTAGATATTTTAAAAATTCATGCTTCTAATTTACCCTTTGTTTTTCTTCTTCCGCCCCAATGTTTCTTTCTCGAACAGATTTAAGTTTTCTATTTCCAAAACTCCTTGAGTATGTCAGAATAATAGTGCGATTCACAAAATCAAAAATGCTATCGATGTTCAGATTTTGCTCAGGGATATCGGTGATTAGATGCCATTTCATAGTATCGAACAAATCATTCACTTTTATTCCTAAAACACCCCATTTATCATTAAACTTCTTTTGGAATGCAATGTTAATAATGAAAGAACTTTTTAATATAGAAGTACCGAACACATCAAAAAAACTTGGACTGTTATAATTTATATTAATTTCTGAAGTGATATTTCTTGCCAAAGTAAAGGACTGTGTACTATTGACATTAAATGAATTTTGCCCGAAATTAAATAAAGAGCCATCAACCGTATTTGATATTTTCGCATTCAAATATGTGAAATTGTTTTGCATTTTCCACCAATTGGCAAAGGTTATGGGCAAGCCCAATGTCAATGAAAATATTTTTGTCTGGTCCAAGTTTGCCGCTCCATAAATCAATCGTTCGCTTTGCTCATCGAATCTTGATTGAAACCTTGAAATTGTTCCGTCTTCGACAGAATATTGTGCTGAAAGTATGATAGACTTGTAATTCAAGCCAAATTTGATAGCGTTCGAAATAGCGGGTTGAATCGCCGGATTGCCGGATACAAGAGTGCTAGGGTCAATGAAAACAACGAAAGGTGCCATATCATTGAAGGTGGGTCGAGTAATACGCCTTGAATATGAGAAATTAAAATTTAATGTGTCATTAATCTTATGGGAAATATATACTGTTGGAAAAAATTCACCATATGTCCTATCAACAACCATACCCTCTGTGTTAGAGATTAATTCCGAATCAGTATGTTCATAGCGCAAACCCATTTGCAAACTTGTTTTATCGCTTATATTGTACTGAACAGAACCATAAGCTGCAAGTATTTGTTCTTTTAAAATACTAATATCTGTCAGGTCAGGATCTTCAACAAAATCTTGCCCACTAGAAGTTTCTACCAATACATCGTTATCCAAACTACTAAATGCCGCCTTCATGCCAATATCCAATTTTACATCATCATTTATTCGGTTACTATAATCAGCTTTGCCAACCTTTATCGTAATTGGTGTATTTTTATCAATATTGGTATATTCCTCTCTTAAAAAATCAGCGTTGCCATCAAAAAAATTATATATATACCCTGATGGATTTTCCATTTTATATTTTAAGTAATCAAAATCAATACTGATATATCCATCTTCCTTAAAATTATGTTTGAGATTTACATTTGACCCAAAATGTTTTAACTGGTTTCTTTCGCTATTCAGGAGTTCAAAAAAAGAACTTGGAATATTATTTTCAGTCCCGTGGCCTTTATTTACGGCATCTTGGACGAACTTATTATCATTGCCCCAAATAAGCAATCCCATTATGGTCTTGGCCGATGTTTGATAATCAAGTCCTAAGCGAATATTGTGATTACGTCTAATAGGGTCTCTATCGGAGAGACTGAATTTGTTTACCAAAACCAGATCTTCATTTATAAAACTTCTATTCAATATAATCTGCTGCCTTTGCGTATTTCTCAAAAAAGAATAATTACCAAAAATATTGAGCTTATTTCTTCTAAAGTTAAAATTTATGTTATCCGAAGTGGTATTGCCATTTCCGACACCGCCAGACAAGGAATATGAGCCGTTTAGTCCCTTATCGGTCAATGTTTTTAAAACAATATTGATGAAACCTGCGTTTCCTTCGGCATCAAAATTTGCAGGTGGTGTAGTAATTAATTCTATGGTCTCAATGTTATCGGAGCTCATACCTTCTAACAATTGCACTAGACTTGATGTTGGCATATAGCTTTGTTTGCCATTTATCATTACAACGACCCCATTTTTGCCAACTAACGATATCGCACCGTTCTGCCTGTTAACTACAACGCCCGGAGAACGTTCAAGAATTTCAAGTGCCGATGACCCCGAAGACAATATACTACTCGCCACGTTGATGACCATTCGATCAATTTTTTGAACATAAAGGTTTTTTTTAGATACCACCACCACTTCGTCCAATTCCAACCCTTCAAAAAGTATAATTGGAGGTAACATTAATTTTGAATCTCTATTAAGAGAGAATGGTTTTACAGATATAGTGTTATACCCCATCATACTTATTGTCACCATATACTGTCCTTCAGGAATGTTTTCTATCAAAAACTCACCGTTCTCATTTGTGATCGTTCCTTTCACAAAAGTAGAATCACTTGCTTTGATCAGCAGTACATTAGCAAAGGGTATTAGCTCTCCCACTTCATTCTTGACCACGCCTTCTATAGTAGCCTCACCATATGAAAACTGCACCATAAAGACAAAAACTACTAAAAAGTGGAGTTGCTTAAAAATAAAAACTTGGTTTTTCATTTTGTGTATTATTTTGATTTTTAATAGGTTGGTCAATTGGTTCGTGTTCTTAATTCACTAGTGCCCCCTTAAAATAAGCTGATAGACAACTGGCTAAATTGGTATTCTTTAGTGTTATTGTAATACTATTTGTAAACAACCCATTTATAGGTGTTTTGTCTAATAGAGAGATGCCTAAAATCTGTAGAATTTCGTAGGTTGAACGTCTGATTTTAGATTATGACCTACAATTGCAACAAGACAATAAGTAATTATCGCTGTGCAAATTTGTATTCTAACAGCCTTTTCTGAAATACCTCAAAAGGATTTAACTTTTAAATGTTGCTTTATCCATTTAAAGAACAGCTCAACTTGCCAGCGATTTTCATACAAAAGGGCAATTTACTCAGCTTTTAAATCTGTATTGTTTGTCAGAAAAATAAAGGTGCGTTTGGTTTCAATATCATAATATTTGATTCGTCTAATTTTATCGGGATAATCCTTTAGAAATGTAAAAACCTGTGAGCCTACCTATTTGATCAACTTTTACACCTGTTTCCTTTATTGACTTTGTTGGAGTATATTCATTTAAACTGCAAATTAGACTTCGCTCTAATAACAAAAAAAAAGAGCTAAGTTTAGTGATTTCATAGAGCCGTTTAAAATCAACATAGCCTCTATCGAAGATATAGCAAGACCAGCTTCATTTGGAATAACATCCATGGCGTTTTCGTCATGTACAGTCGCCTCAGTAAGATGTATAAACACTCGGATTTTGGCAGTAATATCATAGAGGGTACGGAGTTTTATTCCCCCTTTTGTTTTACGAAATTTAAGCTCACCAAAAAACATTGAGACATAAATCGATTGTTGAAGAATCAAAGGCATAAACTTTTCCTTTTATTTCAAAATCATTTTATGTTAGTTTCTTCTGAGCGATATTAATTAGATAGTAAGCAGACTCTTCGAAAACCTTAGAGTTATGCCTCTGATTTACTTTAGATAAATTACTTTTTGTTACAGATTTCTCAAAACCTAAATGATATGTTTTGCTACTATGTGCCTCTAGAATAACGATTAAATCTCGAAGACTATTTCTATTGGTTAACTGTCCAAAAATCATACAAAGCAATTGATTCCAACATGTAAAATGTTTTACGTATTTGTTTCCTTCATACTTTGAAACAAACCTATCGAAAGCTCTTTGAGGTAAAAATACAGTTAATTGCGAGAAAACATATTTGCCATCATTCATTGTGAATACATGAAATTCACAAACCTAGTTGATTCAAATTGTCACTATCCAAAATTCCTCCTTAGATCTAGTATTTACAATAATTTCAAAGAACTCATATTGACTTTTAGTGAATACTAGTGTTCTTAATTTTTAAATCATTGATTTTCAAATACATATATCGCAAAAAACAGAATTATACGATGCTCTCTCTTAATACGTCACAAAAAAAACCTTTATAAAAGGTCTAATCAAAAAAAATCTAATAGCACAGGAGGAATAGGAACAAGATAATAAAAACACACACAAGTACCAATTAAAAACTATGTTTTTGAACGAGTATATCTCTATGTGGGTATTCCTCAATAAACCATTCTACATGACTACTGTTGATTTATAAGTGACAATTCGCATTTTTATTTACGCAGGCTCGCCCCATAAGGACGGCCTTGGTGTTTAAAGTATCTTTCTTGGTTTAAAAGAAGGCTCGACATACCGAAAGTGACAATTACTTTCCCTTTTAATATGTGCTTTTTTTTGCATAAAACCCTTCGCCGACATTTTCATGATTTAATAGCTAGGAAATTAGACTCTCTCGATAACTATCATGGCAAAATAATCTTTGAAGTCAAAACAACCCTCCTTGCGAAGCCCCTTTAACTCTACCTAAATGTTTATAGGCCAGTTCAGTTACTTCACGACCTCTTGGTGTTCGCATAATAAACCCTTGTTGTATCAGAAAAGGTTCATAGACTTCTTCAATAGTTTCAGCACTTTCAGACACCGCTGTAGCTATGGTCGTAATGCCAACAGGACCACCTTTGAATTTATCGATGATCGTGGTCAATATCTTATTGTCCATTTCATCTAGCCCATGTGCATCAACATTCAATGCCTTTAGGCTAAATTTGGAGATCTCCATATCTATATTTCCATTGCCCTTAATCTGGGCAAAGTCACGTACTCTACGCAAAAGTGCATTACAGATTCTTGGGGTACCTCTACTTCTTCCTGCTATTTCAATGGCCGCATCTTCCGTTATGGATACCTTAAGGATTTCTGCACTACGCTGTACTATGGTGGAGAGCAATTCAGTATCATAATATTGCAATCGACTTTGAATGCCAAATCTTGCCCGCATGGGCCCGGTTAACAAGCCAGAACGTGTTGTGGCCCCGATTAGGGTAAAAGGGTTTAGATTAATCTGCACGGATCGAGCGTTCGGCCCCGACTCGATCATAATATCAATTTTATAATCTTCCATGGCAGAATAAAGATACTCTTCTACAATGGGGCTCAACCGATGGATCTCATCAATAAAAAGCACATCACGTTCATCGAGATTGGTCAATAGGCCAGCAAGATCCCCTGGCTTATCTAATACTGGGCCTGACGTTATTTTAATACCCACCTCGAGCTCATTGGCTAAAATATGGGCCAAGGTGGTTTTACCCAATCCTGGAGGACCGTGAAACAAGGTATGATCCAAGGCTTCCTCTCTACGATTAGCCGCCTCAACAAACACCTTTAGGTTTTCTAAAACTTGTTCCTGACCTGTAAAATCATCAAAGGTTATTGGTCGTAATACTCTTTCAATGTCAGTTTCCTCAGGAGTGAAATTTTCACCCGAAGCATCTAGATAATCGTTCATAAGTCCAAAGATAGTAAAAATCGTAGGGCATAAATCGAGGTATTTCACCCGTACAAGGTTTACATGATATTTGTCATCTTATATACTCGCATTAAGTACAACCTTTGTATGAATTTTCTAAACAAATATAATTATCAAATTTTAAAATCAAGTAGCAATGGCAGAAGCATTCAATCTTCACAAATACGGGATAGACACCGAAAAAATCTATCGAAATAGCAGTGTTCCAGTTCTTTATGAACTAGGATTACGCTTAGAAAAAGGCACTGCCATTTCCGATGTTGGCGCCTTGATGACCTTTTCTGGTGAAAAGACAGGTCGTAGCCCAAAGGATAAGCGTATCGTAAAACATCCTGATTCTGAAAACAATATTGATTGGGGAAACATCAATATAGGATTAGATGAACATACCTTTATGGTTAATCATGAGCGCGCACTTGACTACCTTAATATTTGCGACCACTTATTTGTTGTCGATGCCTATGCCGGATGGGATCCGAAATACCGCATCAAAATCAGAATAATATGTACCCGGGCCTACCATGCCTTGTTCATGCAGAACATGCTTATCATGCCAACCGCCGAAGAGCTTGTCAATTTTGGCGAGCCTGATTATGTCATCCTGAATGCGGGTCAGTTTCCTGCCAATAGATATACTTCCGAGATGACTTCCAAGACCAGTGTCGATTTGAACTTGGAACGTAAAGAAATTGTCATACTTGGCACAGAGTACGCCGGAGAAATGAAAAAGGGTATTTTCACTATCATGAATTATCTTATGCCCTTACAGGATGTACTACCCATGCACTGCTCTGCCAACGTAGGCGAAGAAGATGATGTCACCATTCTTTTTGGACTTTCAGGTACAGGAAAGACAACCTTAAGCGCTGACCCAAAGCGCAAATTAATAGGAGACGATGAGCATTGTTGGACGAATGAAGGTACTTTTAATATCGAGGGAGGATGTTACGCAAAAGCCATCGACTTATCTGCTGAAAGTGAACCCGATATCTTCAATGCTATTAAGTTTGGTACCGTTCTAGAGAACGTGGTCTATGACAAAAAAACCAGAGAAGTCGATTATACTGATACATCAATAACCCAGAATACAAGGGCTTCCTACCCTATTCAATTCATTAACAATGTTCAAATGCCTTGTATAGCAGGACATCCGGAGAATATAATTTTCCTTACCTGTGATGCTTTTGGTGTTTTACCTCCAATAAGTAAATTGACACCAGAACAGGCCAGTTACCACTTTATCTCGGGTTATACCGCCAAAGTTGCTGGTACAGAAATGGGTGTAACAGAACCCCAAGCAACATTCAGCGCCTGTTTTGGAGCTGCTTTCATGATGTGGCACCCCAATAAATATGCCGAACTATTGGCTCAAAAGATCAAGGAGCACAAAGCTACCGCATGGCTGGTAAACACAGGGTGGACCGGTGGCGCCCATGGGGTTGGTTCTCGAATGAAGCTGAAATATACTAGAGCGATGATTGACGCCATTCACCACCATAATTTCGATGATGTTACCTTCGTAAAAGATGAAGAGTTCGGATTTCAAATTCCGACTAGCTGCCCCAATGTACCTTCAGAAATACTTATTCCAAAAAACACTTGGGAAGACAAAGAAAAGTATGACCAAGTCAAAAATAAGCTGGTAACACTTTTTAACGAGAACTTTAAAAAGTTCGAAGCCAATGTAAATTCTAAAATTGTAGAGGCAGGCCCTAAGGTCGATTCTTCTTTATAATCTTAGAATTCAAAACAACCTATTAAGCAATACTATTTTCTCAAAATCCCCGTGATATTTATCACGGGGATTTTATTTTTTATACCCTTTTTAAGCCTCTTTCCCTTTTCGCCTTAAAGTCGTAATTTCAAAGCATGGAAAAGAAAATATATGCCGCTGGCATTCTTCAGTACATTCCTTTTTTTTATGTAATCTGGTCTGATGACCTACTATCAGTTTCTGAAATCAAGGTAGTACAAAAGGCAATTGAACAAGATGTCACCTTATCCAATGAAGACCAAGAAAATTTAAGCCAATGGCTAAACAAAAACCACTCCCCTAGCGATGCGGAACTAAAAAACTGGAAACATACAATTTCAAATTCCAAAGTAAAATTGATTGAGAGCGACACCTACCCCTTGGCCATGTTCAGCCAAAGATTAGTATGCCAGTATCACGACAGCTGCCCTTTTAACGATAACCTAAAATATATTGAGCTGAATCTCGGCATACAACCCAACCATTATAACCATTTGTTCGACGTAGCCGTAGCGCGTGAAACTACTTCGAACTATTACAACGCTAGCGCAATCGACACTATACTTACAGGAAAACATGCTATAATCATTAATGATTTCAGGGCCTTTCTAAAAAATCCGATTTTTAAATGGGCCATTTATCGAGACAAGGAAGAATTCCGAAAAACCGTATTGAAGCAGGTACAATTTTTAGCGGAGAAAGCTTACGGGGCCATGGCCTACCCCGAGGCTTATGGGGGCAGTGGCGATATGGAAGGCTATGCTTTTATTTTTGAGAATTTGATGTATGTAGATGGGAGCCTCGCCATAAAATTCGGCGTGCAATTCGGCCTATTCGGTGGGAGCATACAAAAATTAGGTACAAAAAAACACCATGACACTTATTTGACAAAAACGGGTAGAGCAGAACTTTTGGGGTGTTTTGCAATGACAGAGACAGCTCATGGGTCGAACGTTCGCGGTATCAAAACCACGGCCACCTACGACAAGAAAACAGACCGTATCACCATACATACTCCTGGAGAAAATGACAATAAAGAATTTATTGGAAACGCACTGCATTCTAAAATGGCATCGGTCTTTGCGCAATTGATCGTCGACGGAAAGAATGAAGGCGTACACGCAATTTTAGTTCCACTTCGAAATCAGGAACATGAATTATTGCCCGGGGTCACTATTGAGGACAACGGATATAAATTAGGATTGAACGGCGTCGACAACGGCAAAATATGGTTCGACCAAGTTTCAGTACCAAGAGAAAACCTACTCAATAAATATGGCGACATCAAAGAAGATGGCCGTTACCATTCCGATATTAAAAATCCGAAAAAACGTTTTTTTACCATGTTGGGCACTTTGGTAGGTGGTCGTATCTGCGTAGCAAGAGCCGGATTGGGCGGGGCGAAAATGGCGTTGGCAATCGCCGTCAAGCATGCGCTTAGAAGAAGACAGTTCAACGATAGTATAAAAGTTCAGGAAGATTTATTGATGGACTACCCCTCACATCAATTGCGATTAACACCAGCCATCGCACAGTGTTATGTATATCATATCACCCTTGATCAGTTGATGGGCCGGTATTCAGATGAACAAAACACCGAAAAGCGAAAGGTAGAAACACAGGTTGCTGGCCTAAAGGCAATCATCACCTGGTTTGCCAATGACACCATTCAAGAATGTAGAGAAGCCTGTGGGGGAAAAGGGTACCTTATCGAAAATCGAATAGCCGACCTAAAAGCAGATGTAGATATTTTTACGACTTTTGAAGGTGATAATACCGTATTGTTGCAACTAGCAGCCAAAGGAATACTTTCAGATTTTAAGTCAGAATTCAACAGTGCAGGATTCGTCTCTGTTTTAAAAATGTTGAGTACCCAAATTAGCGATACCCTAACCACAATAAATCCGCTGTACACGAACAAGGTAGATAAGGAACATTTATACGACCCCAAATTTCACAAGCATGCTTTTAACTACCGCACACGGCGTTTGACGTATTCTTTGGCCCTACGAATACGAGCCTATATAAAAAAAGGAATCCCCTCGTACCAAGCCTTTTTAAAAGTACAGACACATTTATTGGCATTGGGCAAGGCCTATAGCCATGAATTGGCCTATACCACTTACTGCGATGCTGTGGACAGCATTTCCGACAAAAAAAACAGGCTTCTATTTCAAAAGCTAGGAACATTATATGCGTTACATGAAATTCGAAAAGATGCGGCCTGGTTTTTAGAACAAGGGTATATAGGAGGCACAAAATCAAAGGCCATACGACAACGCGTGGAACGCCTGTGTACTGAACTAAGACCGCATATCGAGGTTTTAACCGACGGTTTCGGAATTCCAGAGCATTGTATGACCCCGCCAATCGCCGAACAAAAAACTTATTAAAATAAGCTAAGAGAAACAAGCCTGTAAAAAGGTATGGGCCAAACCTATTCTTCTTTGCGCAACTGAGAAGTATCAATAAAATCAAGTACTTCTATTTTACCGTCACCATAAAAATAGGTTTTGGAAGACCCCTTGGAAGACAGTTCTAAATTCTCAAAGGCAAATAGCCTTGCAGAAGGCGACTCTTCTAATACGGCAAATACCCTTGTAGCCTCTAATTTCTCAGCCTTGAGATTGGCACTACCAACAAGGTGTACATAAAATCTATCGGCCGTACCTTCAACTCTGGCCGTGGTATTCTTATCCATGCTAATAGCATTGCTTTCACCAACGAAATAAACACGTACATCGATCCTATCTTTCAAAGTAATGTTCAAGGAATCACTGGCCAGATTAAAATCACCTGAACTCATACCCTTCATATTGATATTCATAAATGCGGCCGTAGCATTAAGCTCTAATCTTGAGGCCCCAAAGGTATTCACAACCAACTCATCAGAAGAAATAATATCTTTGGTAATAATTTTTCCGTCGTGCATGGTAATCGCCCTTAGCTCGGTATAGTTGATCGTGATGTCTAACTTTTTTTTGCCTGTAATTTTATAAAAAGCACTAATAATTAAAGTGCCATCCTTGATCTTAAACTTTAAGACATCGATTAAATTATCGTCAGCGGTAATCGAATACCCCTCCTGGGAAGATTTCTGAAGAAATATTTCCAAATCATCGACCAGTTCTATGGCATCGAAAGGCGGAAGTTCTTTATGCACTTCAACAACACTTTTATTCCCTTTGATCTTGGGCTTACGTTGTGCTTGTATGATGCAGGTCGACAGTAGTACGAAAAGGAGAAGGAGCTTTTTCATTTTTCAATTTAGGGTTTAAGGAAATATTCGGAGACAGCTGATCTGATATTTTTGTTATTTCAAAAGCACTCCCAATATTCTCATTATGAGACTATCCTATGATTAAATATATTACAAAAAACCGACATGGCCTTTTTTCACCCTCATCAGTGCGTCAAATTCCACGAATGCTTGCATAGTTTCGATAGCTGTAGGAAAAAATATTTAAGCAAGCATATCTGACACCCACGGGTCGAGCTTGTTGATTGTATATCAAAAAAAATGCCCAACTTGAGAAGTAGGGCATTTTTATTTTTTTCAGTCATATTATTTAATGCTGTAACTCTTCCTCGTCCTCCTGTAACGGAACAGTCTGTGGCACATAATCCTGACCAGGAAGTATGTATTCTCCGTTTTCATCAGTCTTACTGTAATCATAGGCCCAACGATGAACATGAGGTATCGCGCCCTCCCAGTTACCATGTATGTGTTTTACTTCTGCCGTCCATTCCAAGGTAGTCGCTTTCCAAGGGTTCTTTGGTCCTATTTTACCAAAGAATATACTGCTGATAAAGTTATAGGCAAAGATGAGCTGTGCTCCTGCGGTAATGATGGCGAATACGGTCATCAAGACTTGTATATCAGTCAGATCATCGAACATCGGAAAGGCCGTATTTTCATAATACCTTCTTGGTACGCCAGCCATTCCTACAAAGTGCATGGGAAAGAAAATACCATAAGAACCTATTGCAGTTATCCAAAAATGCACATAACCCAAGTTCTTATTCATCATTTTACCTTCGAACATCTTAGGGAACCAATGATAGACTCCTGCAAAAAGGCCATAGAGTGCTGAAATACCCATTACCAAATGAAAGTGTGCAACTATAAAATAGGTATCGTGTATATTGATATCCAAGGTGCTATCACCCATAATAATACCCGTTAATCCTCCAGTAATAAATGTAGAAACCATACCAATGGAAAACAACATACCCGGATTCATCTGTAGGTTACCTTTCCACAAAGTCGTAATCCAATTAAATGATTTGACTGCGGATGGAATAGCGATTAACAAGGTCGTGAAGGTAAATACGGATCCCAAAAATGGATTCATTCCAGAGATAAACATATGGTGACCCCAAACTATGGTAGACAAAAATGCAATTGCTATAATAGATGCTATCATAGCGCGGTATCCGAAAATAGGTTTCCTTGCATTTACTGCCATTACTTCAGATATGATACCCATTGCAGGTAAAATAACAATGTACACCTCAGGGTGTCCTAAAAACCAGAATAAATGCTCAAATAAAACTGGCGAACCTCCTTGATAATGGAGTACCTCTCCTTGAATAAAAATATCGGATAGAAAGAAAGATGTTCCGAAGCTTCTGTCCATTATAAGTAATAAGGCCGCCGACAATAATACCGGAAAAGATACCACGCCGATAATTGCGGTAACCAAAAACGCCCAAATTGTCAAGGGCAATCTCGTCATTGACATTCCCTTTGTTCTGAGGTTGATTACGGTAACTATATAGTTCAATGAACCCAATAAAGAAGAGGCAATAAATATGGCCATGGATACCAACCAAAGGGTCATACCCATACCAGATCCAGATTGCGCCATCGGAAGTGCACTTAGGGGAGGATAAATGGTCCACCCTGCTGAGGCAGGCCCCGCTTCAACAAATAAAGACATTATCATTATGACACTTGACAAAAAGAACATCCAATAGGAAAGCATATTCAGAAAACCAGAGGCCATATCTCTAGCACCGATTTGTAAGGGAATCAAAAGATTACTAAAGGTTCCGCTCAAACCTGCTGTCAATACAAAGAAGACCATTATGGTACCATGTATGGTAACCAAGGCTAGGTATATATCAGCATCCATGACCCCGTCAGGAGCCCATTTGCCCAATAAAGCTTCAAAAATCGGTGACGATTCTCCAGGCCAAGCCAATTGCATTCTAAACAATAAAGACATTGCAATACCGATAGTACCCATAATCAAACCAGTAATCAAATACTGCTTTGAAATCATTTTATGGTCTTGACTAAAAATATATTTAGTTACAAAGGTCTCCTTATGATGATGGTGTCCATCTTCTTGGGCAATATCACCTCCGTGTTCGTGTCCTGTTGCTGACATAAATAATAAATCTTTTTATAAATTAAATGTACTTCTTATCACTACCTTATTGTGCGCCCGACATGGTCTGTCCGAAAGTCTGTTGATCCTTGATCCACTTATTGTACTCTTCCTCGGTTTCAACAATAATTTTCATCTGCATATTATAATGTGATTTTCCGCAAATCTTATTACAGAGCAAAACATAATCAAACTCCCATGGATCAGAATTAGGCTCGCCATTAGCTGCCTTTTCAGCTCGTATTTTATTTATACGCTTCACTTTATCTATAATATCAGCGTTCAGCCTCATCTCTGCGGTCGTAGTAATGGGGGTAAAGGAAAATTGGGTAATCATCCCCGGCACACAGTTCATCTGTGCTCTAAAATGCGGCATATACGCCGAATGCAACACGTCTTGCGAACGCATCTTAAAATTTACCTTTCTGCCCACGGGCAAATGCAGCTCTTTCACAATAACATCATCAGCAGCATTGAGATCCGATTCGTCTAATCCTAAAACGTTGGCCCGATCTATATCGATCATTCTGACATTGGCACCACCTAATACATTATCCTCTCCGCCATATCTCGCGGTCCAATTAAACTGTTGCGCATAGAGTTCTACTATCAATGGATCATCTTCATCATTGATATCCATAATACTCGTCCAAGTGTAAAGACCCCATAGAATCAGACCAGCCAAAACAATTACGGGTATAATCGTCCAAATAAACTCAAGGCGATCATTATCTACAAAAAATAGCGCTTTCCTACCTTTTTCTCCTCGGTATCTAAACGCAAAATAATGCAGTAATGCCTGCGTAATGGTCTGTGCAACAAATATGAGGATAAAGGAGACCAGCATCAAATAGTCATATTCGGCGCCATGGGCAGAAGCTGCTTCAGGCAACAAGACTTTCGAATATTTCCAAAAACTGAAAATTGTGATTCCGTAGATGAAAATCAGAAATATAAACATGAGATAACCATTGTACTTATTATCTCTATCGTTCGCCACCTGAATATTATCCGTTTGAAACTGAGACAATTCGAACATTTTGGTCATCTGCCAAATTGCAATTGCCACCAGTACTAAAACAGCTAAAATTAATAATGTAGTCATTGTATGATTTAATATTATACTTTAAAACTTACTAATAATGAAAATTCTTGCTCTCTTCGATAAAAGGATTTCGCTTCGGCTCAAGAGGCGCCTTACTCAAAGCCCTGAATACCCAGAAAATGAAAAGCCCCGCAAAAAACAGTATGGCTCCTATTTCAGGAATACCTATATACCATTGATCACCTACTGTCGATGGCATAATCATATTAAATATATCCATATAATGTCCGGCCAAGATAACAATACCCGCCATTATAACGAACCAATTCATACGTTTGTAATCACTATTCATCAATAATAGTACGGGGAACAGAAAGTTCATCGCCACCATACCGAAGAACGGCAATCTATAGTCTGCAATTCTCGTAACAAAATAGGTTACTTCCTCAGGTATATTTGAATACCATATCAACATAAATTGAGAAAACCATAGGTAGGTCCAGAAAATACTGAACCCGAACATGAATTTTGCCAAATCATGAATATGACTGTCATTGACATGCTCTAAATACCCCTCAGATTTTAAATAAATAGTAACCATGGCAATTACCGTAATTCCACAAACAATCATGCTTGCAAATACATACCAGCCGAATAAGGTACTGAACCAATGCGGATCTACGCTCATAATCCAATCCCATGACATGATAGACTCTGTAATCAAATAGAACACTAAGAACCCCGCCGACCATCTAAAATTCTTTACAAAGTTAGCATTATCGTCGGCCTCATCTTGTGCTAGAGACAATTTTCTTGAACGTTCACGATAAAAAATCCACCCGCCTATAAATATAGCCGCGCGTACCAAAAAGAAGGTCGGGTTCAAATAGCCCGATTTCGCCAGTAAGAGTTTGTCGTGGGCCACCACATCGGCATCCATCCAAATAAACAAATGATTCCAATGTAACACCGACAATACCAAGATTACAAATATTATTATTCCGCCAGGTACCAAATATGCCGTTATTCCTTCCATAACCCGAAACAATAGAGGTGACCAGCCTGCCTGTGATGCACGTTGAATCGCATAAAAAGCCAAGACGCCCAAGGCTATCATAAAGAAAAAGAAAGCCGCTACGTATAAGGCTGCCCATGGCTTGTTTTGTAATTGATGCAATAGATGTTGATCATGTGCCGAATCATGGCCTTCTGCTACAACAGCATGATCATCTTGAACTGCATGTGCCTCATTTGCTTCATGGCCTCCACCATGCCCATCATTATGACTTACAACCATGGCCTTGGCTTCCTCGACCGTACCCGGCATTGTGATAAAACCATAGCCTATTCCCAATGCGCCAATGGCCATCAAAATAATAGAAGCAATTTTTAATTTATTAGAAAACGTGTACATACCTATAATCTATGTATTATTTTGTTAAGTCTTGTTTCAGTTTCATTACATATTCAGAAATCTGCCATGCCTCTTTGGTATTCATCTGAGACGCATAGGACCCCATGGAGTTCAAACCGTATTGAATGGTATGAAAGTTTGTGCCCACTGTAATATTTCTTGCGGCGTCTACATAACTTGGAACACCTAGTATCTTCTCTCTTTTCACCAAAGTACCTTGACCATCACCTTTGCTACCATGGCAAATGGCACAGTAAATCGCATATAACTCCTTACCTATGATAAGATTTTCTTGCTTCTGAAGTGAATCTAACGGACTTTCTTGTAAACGAGCCAACTCCTTACCCTCGGCAGTGTTTTCAATACCATAAGGCATCCACCCTCTCGGAATAGTGTTTTCCACAGGTTGCATTGCCTCCATTTTATTGGGCAAAAAACCAACTTCCCCATACGTTTCATACCCAATGGGCTGGTACATATCAGGCATATACTGATAATTAGGCTTGCTCTTGTCGGCACATGACACAACTAAGAAAACCAAACCCGCTACGATTCCTATTTTTATAAAACTGTTCATATTTAGTGACCGTTTTTTTCTGATATATTAATTTCTACAGCACCAGTATCAATCAATAATGCTCTCAACTCTTTTTCGTTTCCGTGAATTTCTAACTCCATGACAAAGTGATCATCGGTGGTTCTTACATCTGGATTCTCAGCCTTTTTAAAGGGCCATAACCTACTTCTCATATAAAATGTTAGCACCATAAGGTGTGCCGCGAAAAATATGGTAAGCTCGAACATAATGGGCACAAAGGCTGGCATATTCTCCAAATAGGTAAAACTCGGTTTACCACCAATATCTTGAGGCCAGTCACTTATCATCATATAATCCATCATAATAACAGATATCACCAAACCAATGCAGCCATAAATAAAAGACGCAATGGCTATTCTGGTCGGCGCCAACCCCATAGCCTTGTCTAGACCATGCACCGGAAAAGGGCAATATACCTCTTCGATATGGTGTTTGGCCGCTTTCACTTTTTTGACGGCAAGCATTAGCACATCGTCATCATCATAATATGCGTGTATAACTTTAGATGCCATAATTATCTTTTGTTATTTAATTTTTTTGCCTGTCCTGCCCAATCATCGCGTTTCGCCCTTCCAGGAAAAGCTTCGGTAATTGAATCTAACAAATCATACTCCTTCTCAGTCATCCTAGCTACTTGGGAAAATGTAAATATTCCTATTTCATTCAAGGTCTGCTCCATCTTCGGACCAATGCCCTTTACCTTCTTCAAATCGTCGGCAGTATCCTTTTCAGCATCGAAGGTTCCGATAGCATCTAAGAGAGAAGAAACATCTTTCTTTTCAACGTCTACTGTAACTGTATTTTCCTTGACATCAGTTAATTTAGTAATTTGATACAAGGGCTTACCTGCATCTCTCAACTTCTTATACTTATCTCCTGATGCTTTCAAAATCGATTTCACCTCTGCCTGGGCAATTACTGGAAATGTTCTTGCGTACAATAAGAACAGCACAAAAAAGAACCCTATGGTACCAATAAAAATTCCGATATCAACAAAAGTAGGTGAGAACATGGTCCAAGAAGATGGCATATAATCACGGTGCAATGAGGTTACGATAATCACGAAACGTTCGAACCACATTCCTATGTTCACTACGATAGAAATAAAGAAAGAGAACATGATACTGGTACGTAATTTTTTAAACCACATAAACTGTGGAGAAAACACATTACAGCTCATCATGGCCCAATACGCCCACCAATAAGGCCCCGTAGCCCTGTTCAGGAATGCATACTGTTCGTATTCAACGCCAGAATACCACGCCATAAACAATTCGGTGATATAGGCACAGCCCACAATAGAACCTGTAATCATGATTACAATGTTCATTAATTCAATATGTTGTATCGTGATATAGTCTTCTAAATGACATACTTTCCTCATAATAATGAGCAAGGTATTCACCATAGCAAAGCCTGAGAAAACAGCCCCAGCAACAAAATAGGGTGGAAATATGGTCGTATGCCATCCTGGTATAACTGCTGTAGCAAAATCAAAGGATACAATCGTATGCACCGAGAGCACCAATGGTGTTGCCAAGCCCGCCAAGACCAGAGAAACTTCTTCGAATCGCTGCCAATCTTTAGCTCTACCGGTCCATCCAAAACTCAATAGACCATAAATTTTCTTTTGAAATGGTTTTACGGCACGATCTCGAATCATTGCAAAATCAGGTAAAAGTCCTGTCCACCAGAATACCAAAGAAACCGATAGATAGGTCGATATTGCGAATACATCCCAAAGTAAGGGTGAATTAAAATTTACCCACAATGAACCGAATTGATTGGGAATGGGAAACATCCAATATCCCATCCATACACGTCCCATATGGATTACCGGGAATAGTCCGGCCTGAATTACCGAGAAAATGGTCATGGCCTCCGCAGAGCGGTTAATAGCCATTCTCCACTTTTGCCTAAAAAGCAATAATACTGCGGAAATCAAGGTGCCTGCGTGACCAATACCTACCCACCATACAAAGTTGGTGATATCCCAGGCCCAGCCTACGGTCTTATTTAAACCCCAGACACCGATACCTGTGGAAATTGTATAAACAATACAACCAATCCCCCAAAGAAATGCCACCAAGGCAATGGAAAAAACAATCCACCATTGCTTATTGGCTCTTCCTTCTATCGGAGCTGAAATATCTACAGATACATCGTGGTATCCTTTGTCTCCAATCACTAAGGGTCTTCGTATTGGTGCTTCGTAATGCGACGCCATAAGTTATAATATAGTTACGTTCCTTTTTGTTTATTAAGCTTCGTTGGTGTTCCTTACCTTAACCTGGTAAACAACATTTGGTTTTGTTCCTACATGCTCAAGCAAATGATATGCCCTATCATCCTTGACCAAGCCAGAAATCACACTTCCTTCTTCGTTTATATCTCCAAAACGCATTGCGCCAGAACTACAGGCCGCCGAACAGGCTACGGCATCATTGAATTCTCCTTTGCCTACAATTCTTCCTTCTCGTTTTGCCTTTAAAATAATCGCCTGTGTGGCTTGAATACAGAAAGAGCATTTTTCCATCACCCCACGCGATCTTACTGTAACATCGGGGTTGATGACCATTTTACCTAAATCATTATTCATGTTATAATCAAACTCATCATTGTCATTATACAGGAACCAGTTAAAACGACGCACTTTATACGGACAGTTATTGGCACAATACCTAGTACCTACACAACGGTTGTAAGCCATCTGGTTCTGCCCTTGACGCCCATGAGATGTTGCCGCAACAGGACAAACAGTTTCACATGGAGCATGGTTACAATGCTGACACATAACCGGCTGAAAAACCACTTGAGGGTTTGCCGAAGGATCTTCCAATTCTTGAAATCCACTCAAGGATCCTTTTTCTCCCCAAAGGCCATCAAAACCTTCTTTTTTCATATCATCCTCTTCAAAAGAACCTTCCGAAGAATAATATCTATCTATACGCAACCAATGCATATCTCTAGAATTCCTAACTTCTTCTTTACCAACAACGGGTACGTTATTCTCTGCATGGCAGGCAATAACACAGGCCCCGCAACCGGTACATGCGTTCAAATCAATGGACAGGTTAAAATGATGCCCAATAGAGCGATCAAAACTACCCCAGAGATCTACCGTAGAGGCCGGTACCTCTTTATGATCAAGAGAAACTTGCGGAACAAGGTTCCACTCTTTATGGTCCTTGGTATTGAAAATCTCCAAGCTTGTTTCCTTGATAATATCTCCCCTACCCATCAATGTATTCTGCAATTGCATACAGGCAAACTCGTGCATTCCAGAAGACTTCTCGATGCTTACCGATTGTACCTTATCGAAGCCCTGATACAAAGGATAGGCATTCACCCCCGTTTGCATCTCAGATTTCATACCTACTATTTTACCGTACCCTAAAGAAAGGCCAATCGAACCATTTGCCTGACCCGGCTGAATGAGTACAGGAACATTTTCTAGCTCGACACCATTTACGGTAAGATTCACATAGCTTCCGTTCAAAGCACCATTGGCAACATGCTCATTTACCAACTCGAGTCTTTCGGCATCAGCCTTGGAAACCATAACATAATTATCCCATGACACCCTTGTCACAGGATCCGGAAACTCCTGCAACCACGGGTTACTGGCCTGTCGACCATCTCCCATACCTACCTTGGAATACAAGGTCAACTCCATTGCGCCACCACTTGTGGCTTTTGCCAAACTTTGTACGGCCGAAGCAATAGACAAGACAGAAGCGCCTGTCGTCTCTTCAGCGTTCGTTTGACTTTTATCGGCCTTGTTTTCGGGCGAAATATCAGCATCAGATACCGCAAAAACACCATCTTGTAATGCCTGGTTCCAATCTCCTCCATATAAAACAGAAGCGTTCCAAGTTTCCTTTATATAATCGTAATAGCTTTTGTCACTTCCCATCCACAGCAACAATGAACTTTGAAACTGACGGGTATCGAACAATTCTTTGATGGTAGGCTGCATTAAGCCATAACTTCCTTTTTTTATCTGCACATCGCCCCAAGATTCTAAATAATGGTTGGCCGATGCCGTATACTGCGCTACTTCAGCCGTCTCATTCCAATTCGTAGTGAAGGTGAGTGACAAATCGACCTTTTCTATACCTTCCTTAAAATCGACCGCATTCGGCAAAGTGTACATCGGATTCACACCGTCAATAATCAAGGCACCTACCTTTCCTGCCTTCATATCGGCAATCAAGGTATTAATTGCTTTTATATCTCCTTGTCTCGTATATTTAGGTGCTTTTGCATCGAATGCCTTACTACCCAACATCTCATTAATGGCAAGAACCACCGACTGGGCATTTATATCATCTATACCGGTAACCACAACGGCTGCCGAAGAATTTTTTCGTATCTCTTGAACAACATTCTCAATGGCCCGTTGTGCATATTCAGGAAGCTCACCACCTATACTGGTACCATTCAATTTGGCATATAATTGCGCCAATGCTATTTTTTGCTGCATGGGCGTCAAAGGAATTCGCTTGTCCGCATTAGCTCCTGTCAATGACATATTGGCCTCGAACTGCACATGCCTTGACATTTTTCCGTTTTTAGGAATACGCCCTCTACCATATCCACCATCATAACCACCACCTTGCCAATCAACCAAGAAATCAGCCCCGAAGGAGACAATCACCTCAGCCTTCTCAAAATCATAATCAGCCATGGCACGTTCACCATATCTAGCCTCAAAAGCAGATAAGGCAGTATCCTCAGAAATAGCGTCATAAGCAACATGGGTCACATTGCCGTAGGCCTCCTTGAACTCGGCAATTAACCTAGAAGTAGACGGACTGGCGTAGGTTTGGGTCAACAAAGCAATTTGTTTCCCAGAATTTTTTAAATTTTCGAGCTTCGATTGTACCGCAGCATCCATTTCACTCCATTCAACCGGATCCCCATTGACTAAAGGCCCTTGCAGCCTTGTGCTATCGTATAAAGATAAAACCGATGCATGCACCCTTGCATTCGCACTACCACCAATCTTAGCCACAGCATTATTTTCAACTTTAATCGGCCTACCCTCACGGGTCTTAATCAAGATACTAGCGAAATCGAAACCGTCAGCGATAGTGGTTGCATAATAATTGGCAACACCAGGAATTATATTTTCAGGTTGAACAACATAAGGAATCGATTTCATAACCGGCCCTTCACAAGCCGCCAAAGAAGCTGCTGCCGTACTAAAACCAACATATTTCAGAAAATCTCTTCTATTGGTACTCGATGAAGACAGGGTTTCTTTATCACCCAAAAACTCATCAACAGGAATTTTTTCAACAAATTCATTCTGCCTTAGCGCCTCAACAATGGAATCGTCGGGATTTAACTCCGCTTCACTTTTCCAATATTTTTTGTTTGATGCCATACGTATATCTCTGTAATTAGCTGCTTTTTATTTTTCTTAATAGTGGCACTTTCCACATTCCATACCACCCATTTGGGCTACCGTAAGCTGATCCACACCGTATTTCTTGGAAAGCTCTTCATGTATCTTCGCATAATACTCATTGCCCTCAACATCAATATTAGTCTCTCTGTGGCAATTTATACACCATCCCATGGTCAAAGGAGAATATTGATACATGACCTCCATTTCCTCGACAGGCCCATGGCAAGTTTGACATTCAACACCCGCCACCGATACATGCTGAGAGTGATTAAAGTAGGCGAAATCAGGTAAATTATGTACCCGAATCCACTCTACTGGCTGCGTCTCACCTGTGTATTTTTGATTTTCCTCATCCCAACCGACGGCCTTATACAGCTTTTTTATCTCGGCGGTATAGAACTCATTGGTGTAGCCATTCGTCAAGTCTTCTTTACTGGGTCCTTCAGGATTACCCTTGTACTCGTATATAGATTTATGGCAATTCATACAAACGTTCAAGGCAGGAATACCCGAGGTCTTCGAAACCCTTGCCGACGAATGACAATATTTACACTCTATCTTATTATCACCAGCATGCACCTTGTGCGAATAGTGAATCGGCTGAACTGGCTCATACCCTTGATCCACACCAAGCTGCATCATCCAACCATAAACAAAATAGCCACTTATCAATAGCAGCAATATAGTCGTGACCAATACCAAAAATTGATTCTTGGCAAACGCCTTCCAAATAGGCATACGTTTTTCGGCCTTATCTTTCTCCAATTCAATACCATTCGCTTCGGCAATACGCCTTAAGGTAGCGTTCACCATAAACAACATCAGCACTAAAAGACCAAGAACCACTGCGAGAGCACCCAAGATTATCTCATTCGAAATACCTGAAGATGCGGTTCCGGAAACCTCTTGACCTGCAGAAGCCACAACAGCCGGAGCTACTGGCGGCGGAGCCGCAGTATAGGCCAATATATCATCAATGTCTTGATTACTCAAGGTCGGAAAGGGTGTCATTGCCGCCTGATTGTACTCATTATATATTTTAAGACTGTACGAATCTCCAGATTTAATCATTCCTGAACTATTCTTAATCCAGGCATAGATCCACTCCCTATCGAGCCCCTCGTCTTCAGAAAGACGAGCCTCTAAGTTGGCCAAGGCCGGGCCTGTCATCTTACGATCCATGGCATGACATGCGGCACAGTTTTGATTGAACAGGGCCTTTCCCTTCACAATATCCCCAGCAGCAGCAACCTCCTGCACCATGACCTCATCTTGCGCAAAAAGAATTGTTGAAGAAAACAGGAAAAACACTAGACTGATACCTATAAAGTTGGAAATTTGATTGCGGTATGTAACCTTTTTCATATAATAGAATATTTCAATCGAAAGCTTGGCACGATAATTCATATAGAATAAGCTAAAAATAGCCTTATTGTCACCTAAATCGAAGGCAAAAATACGACATAGACTCTGTTTGCAAAATGTTAAGGTATTTATAATTTATAATTTATACCTGTTCTAAATAAAGGGTGATTTGTTTTGTTTATTTAGTAAAAAAATTACATTTGCAATAGACACTAATCTAATTCGAATAATATAATGAAAACACCTATATATACTATTTTTGCGATTTTCACAATTGCTTTTGGAGCTGCCCAAGACGGACAAATACACATACAGCAAGACAAAAAAATAACGGATCTCTTGGAAGCCTACAAATCTTCCAATTCGAACTCCGAATACTATAGGATCCAGGTCGGTTTTGGCTCATACACCAAAGCCCAGGATATTAAATCAAAGGTTGATATCGATTTTCCTGAACTCCCTTCTAAAATAGATTTTGACTCGCCCACCTATAGAGTTCGACTTGGGCGTTTTAAATCAAAGCTCGAGGGCGAACGAAAATTCTTGGAAGTAAGGATCAAATACCCCGATGCGATGTTATTGAAACCAAAAAAATCGACCAAATAGGTCGATTTTTATAGAATTTTGCTCGAAGCTATTATTTCAGCTTTTTCTTAACAGCCACTTCGCTGAAAGCTTCAACGATATCATTCTCTCTGATATCATTGTAGTTCTTGACTTGCAAACCACAATCATACCCCTTAGCTACCTCTTTGGCATCATCTTTAAACCTTTTCAAAGAAGACAACTCACCGGTATATATAACAACACCATCACGAATTAACCTGATATTGGAATTTCTCATTATTTTACCACTCATCACCATACAGCCTGCAATAGTACCAATTTTAGATATTTTAAAGGTTTCTCTAATTTCAGCAGTACCGTTAATCTCCTCTTTCATCTCAGGAGACAACATACCTTCCATCGCATCTTTAAGGTCATTTATGGCATCGTAGATAATGGAGTACATTCTAATATCTATCTCTTCTTTATCGGCCAAGACTCTTGCATTGCCCATAGGCCTAACATTGAACCCGATAATCACCGCATCAGAAGCAGAGGCCAAGAGTACGTCTGATTCTGTAATAGGCCCAACGGCCTTATGTATAATATTAACCTGTATCTCTTCGGTCGACAATTTCTGGAATGAATCAGTAAGAGCCTCGACTGAACCATCAACATCACCCTTAAGAATTATGTTCAACTCTTTAAAGTCACCCAATGCAATACGTCTTCCAATCTCGTCAAGCGTAATATGGCGCTGTGTCCTTACCGACTGTTCACGCTGTAATTGAGACCTTCTAGAGGCAATTTGTTTGGCCTCTCTCTCATCTTCCAATACATTGAACTTATCTCCTGCCTGCGGGGCACCATCAAGACCTAAAATGGATATCGGACTCGAAGGCCCAACCGTTTTTACGCTATTTCCTCTTTCGTCATGCATCGCCTTGACCTTACCGCTACAGGTACCCGCCAAGACATAGTCTCCTATATTTAGTGTTCCTGTCTGAATCAATATGGTAGAGACATACCCTTTACCTTTATCAAGAAACGCCTCTACAACTGTTCCAGAAGCCTGCCTTCCTGGGTTAGCTTTCAATTCTAACAATTCGGCCTCTAACAGTACTTTCTCCAATAACTCTTTTACACCTTCCCCAGTTTTAGCGGAAATATCATGTGACTGTATTTTACCGCCCCAATCTTCAACCAACAAATTCATCTGGGCAAGCCCCTCTTTAACCTTCTCGGGATTCGCATTCGGTAAATCTATCTTATTAATAGCAAATATTATGGGAACGCCTGCAGCCTGAGCATGGCTAATCGCCTCCTTGGTCTGCGGCATGATATTATCATCAGCTGCAACAACAACTATTACGATATCGGTAACCTGGGCACCACGTGCACGCATTGCCGTAAAAGCCTCATGACCTGGCGTATCTAAGAAAGAAATTTTTTGACCATCATCCAAGACCACGGCATACGCCCCGATATGCTGTGTGATACCGCCACTCTCTCCTGCAATAACATTTTCTTTTCGAATATAATCTAACAAAGAAGTCTTACCGTGATCAACGTGACCCATTACCGTAACAATCGGCGCTCTCGGCAATAAATCTTCGGGCGCATCTTCTTCCTCAATGATACTTTCTTCAATATCTGCGGTAACAAATTCAACCTCGTACCCAAATTCGTCGGCGACAATAGATAAGGTCTCCGCATCAAGTCGCTGGTTCATGGTCACCATAATACCCAAAGACATACAGGCCGAAATTATTTCAGTCGTAGCAACGTCCATCATTGTAGCAACCTCATTAGCCGTAACAAATTCAGTTACTTTTAAGATTTTGCTTTGTAATTCTTGCTGCTCAAGATCAGCCTCGGACTGTTGACGGTGCAAATCTCTTTTATCTCTACGATATTTGGCACCTTTTCCCTTTTTTGATTTCCCCTGTAACTTTTCAAGGGTTTCTCTCACCTGCTTTTGCACATCTTCCTCAGTAGGCTCTACCTTATTCACGGTAGCAAAACGCCTGCCTCCCTTTCTATTATCAGCTCCTTTGGCCACTCCTTTGGCTACTCCTCTGACAGCACCTCTGACGACACCCCTATTAGCTGTCTTTTCAGTACTACTAATGATGCGCCTTCTTCTTCTTTTGCGATCACTGGCATCACCAGCCTTAGGTTCTTCTTTCTTTTTCTTCGGCTTCTGAAACTTTGATAAATCAATCTTATCACCCGTTATTTTTGGGCCAGTGAGTTTCTTGTACTGAGTAGCAAGGGTCTGATTTTCTTGCGGCTTCTCTGCGACCTCGGGCGTACTATCCTCAACCTTTTTCTGAGTAGGCTTAGAGGGCACATCCTCTTTTGGCGCTTCCTTCTTTGAAACCACCTCCTTCGGTGCTTCCTCTTTTGGAGCCACCTCTTTCGGCGCTTCCACTTTTGGTGCTTCCACTTTTGGAGTCACCTCTTTTGGCACTTCCGCTTTTGGCGTTTCCTCTTTTTTGGGCAGAACCGCATCAAGCTTCTCCTGCTTTACAGCAACAAATTCCTTTTTCTTTGGATTAAGGTCAATTTTACCAACGGTCTTCAGACCAGTAAGTTCCACTTTTGCCTTTATAATCACCGAGGCAGCAGCCTTCTTCTCACGCGCCAACCGTCTTTCCTCTTGCTCCTGCTCAAGTTGTAACCTTATAGCCTCCTTCTCTTTCCGCTTTTCCTCACCGACTTCTTTGGATGCAACTTTCTTGCTCATATCAGTCTGGAACTCGTCCAAAAGCACTTGATGTACCTCTTCTGATATTTTGGTAGTGGGCCTAGCATCTATCTTGTGGCTCTTAGAGGCGAGAAAATCCACAGCTCTATCCAAAGAGATATTTAGTTCCCGTAAAACCTTATTAAGCCTTATCGTTGCATTTTCTGCCATATATACTGATTCCTGTTCTTCTAAAACTTTTTAAATTGCCGCTAATATAGCTAATCTTCTAATTCTTCTTTTAGTATACGCACAACTTCTACAATTGTTTCCTCTTCGAGATCGGTACGTTTAACTAGATCCTCTATATCTTGCTCTAAAACACTACGAGCCGTATCCATACCTATTTTCTTAAATTCGTCGATAATCCACGCATCAATTTCATCAGAAAATTCGGTAAGCTCTACATCTTCCTCAACACCTTCTCTAAACACATCAATCTCATATCCTGTTAATTGCCCGGCCAATCGAATATTATGTCCTCCACGACCAATCGCTTTGGAAACCTCTTCAGGCCTCAGGTATACTTGTGCCGTCATTTTTTCATCATTCAGCTTTACCGAAGACACCCTAGCAGGACTCAATGCCCTAGTAACCAACAACTGAGGATTACCCGTCCAATTAATTACATCGATATTTTCATTACCGAGCTCCCTGACGATACCGTGAATACGAGATCCTTTCATACCTACGCAGGCCCCTACGGGATCTATACGATCATCATAGGAATCAACAGCAACCTTTGCTTTTTCACCAGGTATACGAACTACTTTCTTCACCGTAATCAGGCCATCGAAGACTTCAGGAATTTCCTGAAAAAACAATTGCTCCAAAAATTTTGGAGAACTTCTAGACATGATAATTGATGGCTTACTCCCCTTCAACTCAACACTTTCTATGATACCCCGTACATTATCTCCTTTTCGGAAAAAATCGGATGGAATCTGCCTATCCTTGGGAAGAATAATCTCATTACCCTCATCATCTAATAAGATGATTGCCTTATGTCTGATATGGTGTACCTCTGCAGTATATATCTCACCTTCCAGTTCTTTAAATTGCTTGTAAATGGTCGTGTTATCGTGCTCATGGATTTTAGAAATCAAATTTTGACGCAAGGCCAAAATAGCCCTTCTTCCTAAATTGACCAATTTCACTTCTTCGGACACATCTTCGCCAACCTCAAAATCAGGCTCTATTTTTTGCGCTTCGGACAATGAAATTTCCTCATTGGGCTCTTCTACCTCTCCATCCTCAACAACTATCCTGTTCCTCCAAATCTCCAAATCGCCTTTATCAGGATTGATAATAATATCAAAATTTTCATCGGATCCGAATTTCTTTTTAAGCGCATTCCTAAAAACATCTTCCAAAATCGCCATCAAGGTAACCCTGTCAATGAACTTATCATCTTTAAACTCTGAAAAAGATTCAATTAGCGCAATATTTTCCATTTCTAAACTACTATTAAAATTTTAATACAACTTTTGCTTCCCGTATGTCAGAAAAATCAATTTCCTTTCTTTTCTGAACCGTCACTTTCCCTTTTCCTATGGGTTTGGGTTCCCGTGCTTTCCACTCTATAACAATCACCTCATCTGTTACGGAAGTCAAATTCCCTTCAAAACTATCATCAAGGATATCGACCTGTATTTTTCTTCCTATGTTCTTTTTAAACTGCCTGGGCAATATCATGGGCGAGGCTGCACCTGCCGAAGCCACCTCTAAAGAAAAATCTTCTTCCTCTCGATCTAAATTATGCTCAATGGCCCTACTCACCCTCATGCAATCCTGAACTAAAACCCCTTGATCACCGTCTAAAACAATCTTTATCTTATTGCCAGCCGTAATCGAAAAATCAATCAAAAATAGTGACTCGTCCTCTTTAAGAGCGCCATCTAAAAGCTCTTTTACCCTACCCTTCAACATAATACTAAGAAATAAAAAAGAGGACTATAAAGGCCCCCTCATGAATATTTTTATATCCTTTCAGTGGTGCAAATATACATTTTCTTTTGAATTCTACATAACACATTCATTATATTGGAGCTTACATTTTTTCATGAGCCCTATAATTCAATACAATTAGCGCAATCCGTTATAATTACTTAATAACAAGAAGCCGAAGTTGACCATATAAATGGTATTTTTAGTCGCCTGAACACAAACCATTAAGCAACACATAAACCCTATGGGAATCTTTTCCTCTTTCGACCTAATTATCGCAGCCGCCCTTATTGTTATCCTATCCTTTTGGTTCAACGGGCTTTCTAAAAAGACGAACATTCCCTCTGTACTTATGCTCATTGTATTGGGCATCATCTTACAGTATGTACTGAAAATTTTTGTGCCCAGCCTTCCTAATCTTAAAGGATCTCTCGAGATTTTAGGAACCGTAGGACTGATTATGATTGTGCTCGAAGCCGCCTTGGAACTTGAACTGAAACGCGAAAAATTGGTACCCATACTTAAGTCTATGGCCATAGCACTGATCGGCCTACTGACCTCTGCCTGGATAGCCGCCTTGATTATTTTTCAATTTATCCCCGAAATGACCATGCAATCGGCTTGGCTGTACGCAACCCCCTTGGCCATACTCTCGAGTGCAATAATCATCCCCAGTGTAGGCGCCCTATCAGAGGTGAAAAAAGAATTTCACATTTATGAAAGTACATTCTCAGACATTATGGGCATCATGATGTTCTACTTTTTGACCGCAAAATTCGACCCTGCGCAAGACGCCGGTGCAGTGGCCTTTGCCGGAAATATAGTCTTGACCATTATTGTCGCCCTAATTGCAAGTTATGCGCTTATCCTTATTTTTCAACGTATAAAAAGTCAGGCCAAACTATTTTTACTTATTGCCGTACTCTTATTATTGTATGCCGTCGGAAAAAAAATGCACCTATCCTCTCTGATTATTATTTTAATATTCGGGCTGGTCATCAAGAATATAAAAATCTTCTTTCCTGGCAAAATGGAAGTTTTTTTGGAGAACGAAAAAATTCAACAGATCTACCATGAACTTCATATAATAACACTGGAAACCGCTTTTGTAATACGCACCTTTTTCTTTGTCATTTTTGGCCTAACCATAGCCTTGACATCTCTTCTGAATCTAAGAGTTGCACTAATAAGCGTATTGATTATCATCTCTATTTATGCCATTCGCTTTGTATTACTCCGTGTTTTTTTAGGCAAAGATATACTACCCCAATTGTTCATCGCACCCAGAGGACTCATTACCGTCTTATTATTCTATGCTATTCCTGACGAAGCACAAATAGAAACTTTCGATTCAGGCGTATTGCTATTTGTCATTATCGCCACTAGCCTTGTCATGACCTGGGCCATGATCAAGGACAAACGCAAGATGAGCACAATACTCGATGGGATTGATCAGGAACTCATCGCACGAAACGAGGCAGAAGATGCCCTACACGAAAAAAATATAGCTTTGAAAATTGTAAGTCCGCAAGAACCGGCAGAACCAATAAAAGAAAACTTGGGAGACAAAAATTCCTTGGAAGATACCGAAAGGGAATAAAAAAGTGATTCTTGTTTTAGCCAAAACAATCCATTGTCAGGCTCAGGAATAAAAAAGAGACATCTGACAAACTAAAAAACCCAAGGCCGAAAAAGCGTTGGGTTTTTTTTTAAATTTCTGTTGGCCCACAAGGACTCGAACCTTGAATGGCTGTACCAAAAACAGCAGTGTTGCCAATTACACCATGGGCCAATAATATAGACACTAAAACAAGTTCAGTGTTTTGAGCGTGCAAATTTAAACCAAAGTTTGGTTTGCGCAAACATTTTTAAGCACAATCAACCAAAAAAAAACATCAAAAAACCGCTACAGGCCTTCAATATATTGCACCGAACCCCTACACGACAGCTTTTAAACAAATTTTTCTCCTTAAGAGCCGTCGGGTAGGCTCGTTAACGATTTATCAAAATCTGCTCAAAACTCTATTTTAATTAGTAAATTCGCCGCATCAGATTAAACCACAGATTGCATGTTTTCAAAGAACTTCGACAAATGGGACACCATCTTAGGATGGGTCGTTTTTTTTATAGCCCTAATCACTTATACGATTACCGTTGAACCCACAAACAGTTTTTGGGATGCCGGTGAATACATAGCAACCTCTGCCAAGTTACAGGTAGGGCACCCACCAGGGGCCCCCTTGCTACAAATGATAGCAGCTTTTTTCTCTATGTTCGCACTTGCACCTGATCAGGTCGCACGAATGGTCAATTATGTCTCGGGGGTATCTAGCGCCTTTACTATTCTCTTTATGTTCTGGACCATTACCAACCTCACGAGAAAACTTATTGATAAGAAAGAAGAATTGACCAATAGTAAATGTATCGCCATTTTGGGCAGCGCTCTTGTAGGCACCTTGACCTTTACATTTTCAGATAGTTTTTGGTTCAATGCCGTAGAAACCGAGGTATACGCCACAGCAAGTTTTATCATGGCCCTACTCCTTTGGATGGGCTTAAAATGGACAGACAATCTAGAGGACCCAAGAGGAAATAAATGGTTAGTATTAATTTCATTCATCGTCGGCCTCACCTTTGGTATTCAATTTATGGGCTTTTTGGCGATACCCTCAATAGGTCTACTCTTTTATTTTAAAACCTACAAGACCACTACGGTTAAAAATTTCTTGCTCGCTAATATTGCCGTCATAGCCCTTCTAATGTTGGTCTATAAATTTTCGTTGACCTATGTGCTTCAGCTCTTCGGATGGGGCGAGGTCTTTTTTATTAATAATATAGGATTACCGTTTAACTCTGGCTCCATTATTATCGGATTGTTCTTTGTTTCCGCTTTTTATTTTGGCTTGAACTACACGCGAAAAAGCAATTTTTATAATGCCAACATTATTGTTTTATGCCTGTTATTCCTGTTTCTAGGTTTCTCCTCATGGTTGATGCTTCCTATACGGGCGAATGCCAACGTAGTTATCAATGAGAACAATCCTGAGGATGCAAGAGCACTTTTGGCCTATTACAATCGCGAACAATACCCAGGGGTAGACAGCCCTATTTACGGAGCTTATTATTCCGATATTTTTGCTGGTGCGGGTGAAGACAAAGACGAAAAACCAAAATACGAAAAAGATGAAGCCCTAGGCAAATACATCATCGTAAACAAGTATAAAGATGCGCTACAGGAGCCGAACAAAAACCATGTTGGCATATTGCCGCGTATGTGGAGCGGCCAAAATGCAGAGAACTATATGCGCTATTTTGGGCCGCTCGACTTTAAAATAACACAATCTAACGAGGAGCTGAGAGAGGCCGTAGACCAAGTGAAAACTGGCTATGCCAATGGCGAAATCGATGCCGAGCAGTATATCAGCTTCCTCAAACGCTTTAGTGAGTACATAGAAGTGCAACCACCCACAGTGTGGCAGAATATAACATACATGTTCGAATTTCAGTTCGGTTATATGTACTGGCGTTATTTTATGTGGAATTTTTCAGGAAAACAGAATGATGTACAAGGACGATATAACGACAATGGCAATTGGCTCAGCGGCATCAATTTCATCGACAGCATACGCTTGGGCAGCCAAGATAATTTACCCAGCGATATTGCTAACAATAAGGCGAGAAACACCTATTTCTTCTTTCCTTTGATTCTGGGGCTTATTGGCTTGATTTTTCAAATATCTAAAAACCCCAAACAATTCTGGGTGCTTGCTATTTTCTTTTTATTTACAGGTCTAGCCATTCAGTTTTACACCAACCCCTCTATTTTTCAACCTCGTGAAAGAGACTACTCGCTAGTAGGGTCATTCTATATTTTTGCTTTATGGGTAGGCATAGGCGTCTACGGCTTATTCGACGAATTCAAAAAATGGCTTAGCCCAAAGATTTTAGCTCCCGCCCTAACTATAGCTTGCTTATTGGCCGTACCAGCGGTAATGGCCTATCAAAATTGGGACGACCACGATAGATCTAATCGTTTTACGGCAAACACTTCGGCAAAAGCCTATCTCGATTCCTGCCAAAAAGATGTCGGGGCCATATTGTTCACTATTGGTGACAATGACACCTTCCCCTTATGGTTCGTACAAGAGATAGAAGGCTACCGCACCGATGTGCGCATCATATGTACCAGTCTTTTTGAAACTGATTGGTATGTAGACCAAATGAAGCGAAAAGCGTATGAAAGCGACCCCATACCCTCACAGATTGAACACGACAAATACCGATGGGGCTCTAGAGATGTACTCTATCATCACAATGCCGATGCTATTTTCGGTAGAAATATTTCTGAAAACAGATGGAGTCTAAATGACTTTATCAATTGGATTGATAGCGACAAACCCCGAACCAAACTAAAGCATATTTTTCAGCAGCAGGAGTATGACCTAGACAGTTACTCTGAAAATACCCAGAGCATTGTGTACTACCCGACCAAAAAAATTCGCATTCCCGTAAATAAGAAAAATGTCTTGGAAAATGGACTGGTCAAAGCAAAGGATTCTGCGCTAATTGTAAACTATATTGATATTGACCTACCCAATGCAATCACCAAAAAAAATATGATGATGTTGGATATCTTGGCCAACAATGACTGGAAAAGGCCTATTTATTTTTCAGGAGGAAGTTTTGACAGTGCAGAGTACATTTGGATGAAAGACTACCTGCAATTAGATGGCATGGCCTATAAATTGGTTCCCATAAAAACAGAACGTAAGAATTCTTTCGAAATGGGCCGCATAGATAGTGAGCTTATGTACGACATTGTCAAAAATTGGAACTGGGGCAACTCAGGCAGCCCTGACATTTACCACGACCCACAAACGAGAATACAGGGCCTTTCGTATAGAAGCAACCTTGCCCGTTTGATGGAACAGCTTATCAATGAAAACAAGATTGACAAGGCAAGGGAAATCATTGATATGTCGATTGAAAATTTGCCGGTAGATTATTTTGGGTATTATACATTCGTAGAACCTTTTGTCGACGGCTATTACAAGGTGGGCGAAACCGATAAGGCCAGAGCACTATTCGAGAAATTAAAAACAAAATACCGAGAACGCTTAGACTACTATGCCACTATACCTATAGATGAGCAATACAACAAAATCGATGATATCATTGCCGACATGGAGGCCTACCGCAGGAACATTGATATCCTCATCATTAACGATGATCGAGAAATGGCTGAAAAAGAAACCTTGAACTTCAATGAACTTATTACGAAGTTCGAACATTTTTATCAAGAAGAAATATTTGAAGAAGAAGCTATAGACTTAGACGGCAATCCTGATATGACAGATACCCTCTCGATTTCAGACACCATGACTACAGATACTATCAAAACAGAAAAAGTCTTAGATACGACTGAAGTTCTGCAAAAGAACTAATGCCCTGAAATCATGAACTAGGCAGCAAACACATCATTTCAGCACTTAGTCAACAGCATTATAAAAATGGCGCTTACTCTTTAAACCTCAGTTCGAACTCAGGTTTTAAAGGTACTCATTAAGGATTCCTATGAGCGTATTGGCATCCTGCTCCCCACTTTGGCGCCAGACCATTTCGCCTTTTTTGTAGACCATAAGCGTTGGCAAGCCTTTGACACGCAATGCCTCTGAAAGCTCTCTGTTTTTATCGACATCGATTTTAATAACCTTGCCCCTATCGCCCAAAGCTGCGGCTACATCTCTTAAAACAGGATGCATGGCGGTCGATGGTTCATTCCATTCCGCATAAAAGTCCAATAATACAGGAACTTTTAAATCTATAAGTTCTCCAAATTTCGACATATCTAAAGCATTGGGTTATTGACCAAATGTAGTAAAAATTGTGAAAAAATCGATACTACATCGATTTTTGTGCTAAAACAATGAGATTAAAATCAAGAAAACGATTTCTTCTTAAGCGTAATTACCGAGATTTCAGGCCAAATACCAACCCTGCCCGGATAGCCCAAAAAACCGAATCCACGGTTAACGTTTATGAACTGACCCAACTCTTTGTAGATGCCCGCCCAATACTTATAGCGCCATTGTATAGGACTCCATTTGACCCAACCCGGAATCTCTATACCAAATTGCATACCATGGGTATGCCCGCTTAATGTGAGATGATAGTGGTATTCATCATGAATAACAATATCCTCCCAATGCGATGGGTCATGGCTCAGTAATATTTTAAAATCGTCTTTTGATATTGCCAAGGCCGCCTTCTTCAGGTCTCCTGCTTTTTTAAAACCGCCCCGGCCCCAATTTTCTACTCCTACAAGAGCAATGCGATCATTGCCTTTTTGCAAATACCGACTTTCATTGAGTAATAGGTCGAAACCCATTTTTTTTTGTAAGCTGATCAGCTGTTGCAAATTTTCAGCCTTGGCCTCTGGCGTATCCCAACCTACATAATCGCCATAGTCATGATTACCCAAGACAGAGAACTTACCATCTTTCGCCTCAAGGGTGGCAAAAAGATCCGCCCAAGGATACATTTCATCTGCCTTGTTATTGACCATATCACCCGTAAAAAACAATACATCACTTTTCTGCTGGTTGATTAACTCAATGGCATACTCGATTTTCTCACGATTATCAAAACTACCACTATGTACATCCGAAATCTGAGTTATCCGATAGCCATCAAAAGCATCGGGCAAATCATCGAACTCCAAATCATATTTCAACACCTTAAAATTGTACTTTCCCCTATACATGCCATACAGTAACGCACCAAAGGGTATGGCCGCAATACCCATGGCAATAAGGCTTAAAAAACGCCTTCTTTCGGGTAAGCCGAACTCCTTGGTTCCGCCAAAAAATCGGTGATACAACCCTGATAACACTCGAAAAATATCTTCTGAAAAAAGAAAAACAATAGTAATTAACTGAAACGTAATCATGGTGATCAAAAACCCAAAGGCATAACTTTTTTCACGGCTCATTACCCGCCCTTCGGTTTCGCCAACAGTAAATTGATACATAAAATTACCTAATACCAAAAGAGAAATCGCAATGAATACATAGCTCACCCAAGGATACCTTGTAACCATTTTCAATGCTTGAAGCGCATAGATACCCAGAGCAATGTAAATAGTAATAAATATAATCCATCGTAACATAGCCACCTTTTTTACAAATGTATTTTTTATAGTAGACTCACTTGAGTCATTTACATTTTATTTAACTATTCAGCTGAGAGTTTTGAAATAAAAAATTGCCGTTTTTTCTGTTGTTCAACGCAGATGTGAAGGGTAATAGCAAGACTATTACAACGAAAATAATCGCAGAAATACGGAAAAAGAGTTCTTTACAACCGAAATTGACTTCGGGCAATCAGTTATACTTCATTCACAATTTTTTTTATCAACTCCACACCCGTAACACTAATTGCATCATCTTTTAAAAACAATGGAGAATTCATCGACACCTTTGGAGCCACATCAAGGGTCTTGATAAATTTAGAACCAGATAAGTGAATGGCAGAAAACCCTTTTTTCTTAAATTGATGTACATTATCGGCACGAATGCCTCCACCGGGCATAATCAAGCATTTCATTGTTCTTTCATCTAGTTCTGATAATAATTTGATTCCCTCAACAGATGATTTCCCTTGACCTGATGAAAGAATACAATCTACCCCCAATAGTTCTAACTGCGCCAAAACAGCTTTGGGATCTTTGACCCAATCGAACGCCCGGTGAAAAGTAAAATTCAAGCCGTTCGAAAGCTCGATTAATTCACGGGTACGCTCAACATCCAAAGTGAAGTCTTTATGCAATACCCCGGAAACAATTCCTTCAAAACCCAGATTAACACATAAGGCGATATTCCTTTTCATGATATCGAACTCCAAATCGGAATAGGTAAAATCGCCACTTCGCGGACGAATGAGCACATGTATGGGAATCGAAACTTTTTCTTTCACACTTTGGAGTAAACCATAGGAAGGGGTAATTCCGCCCACTGCGAGCTCCGAACAGAGTTCAATCCGGTCTGCTCCGGCTTTTTCCGCATTTAAAGCAGATTCCAAAGAATTAGCACAAACTTCTACTAGCATTTTACCTATATTTATTGCCCCAAAAATAAACATCCAAATTCATGCGACGAAGAAAGTTTCTAAAAAATTCGAGTGTGGCCACTGCAGGTTTTATTACCGCCCCTCTTATAGCCTCATCTACGAACAAAAATATGGCTACTGGATTGACTACCCCAGAAAATGACGCATCCAAACCGGTACGCCCTATTACTATCTGCACCTGGAATTTTCATCATGCCACTGCAAAAGCTTGGGAGGTCTTACAAAGTGACGGCAGTGCTTTAGATGCCGTTGAACAGGGTGTAATGGTCGAGGAAGCCAACGCAGACAACCAGACCGTTGGTATAGGAGGCCGACCTGACCGTGACGGTAAGGTGACCCTAGATGCTTGCATTATGGATAAGGACAGCAATTGCGGAGCGGTACTTTGCATACAGAACATTGAGCACCCCATAGCTGTGGCACGAAAGGTTATGGAAGATACCCCCCATGTAATGCTGGCCGGAAAAGGAGCCGAACAATTTGCCTACGAAAAAGGATTTGAAAAAGTAAATCTACTCACCGAGAAGTCAAAACAAGAATGGTTGAAATGGAAAAAAACATCGAAATATGAAACCATTATCAATATCGAGAACCATGATACTATTGGCATGCTGGCAATCGATAAAAAAGGTGATATCGCAGGAGCCTGTACCACAAGCGGCATGGGATACAAATATGCAGGTCGTGTAGGCGATTCGCCCATCATTGGTGCCGGCCTTTTTGTAGACAATGAAGTTGGTGGCGCAACCGCTACAGGAGTTGGCGAGGAAGTTGTGCGTACCGTTGGTAGTTTTCTGATTGTGGAATTAATGCGTCAAGGAAAATCGCCTCAAGAGGCCTGTGAGGAAGGCGTAAAACGGATTATGGCTAAAAATAAGGGGAGAAAAGATTTTCAAATTGGTTTTATCGCCATCAATAAAAAAGGAGAAACAGGTGGCTACTGCATACATCCAGGATTTAGCTATAGCATGTTTACCGAAAAAGGGCAGATAAACCGCCCTTCCGATTCTTTCTTAAAGACCTAAGCCTTTCGAAAAAATTAATTTATAATTCAACAGCAGCATTTAAAATGGCAGACCAAAAACGACTCTATATATCCACCAATGGGTTTAATACCATGATACCTACCCGCCACACGCTAGCTTAAATTATATGTTTTGGTCCTCTTCATACCTCGTATGCTTGCATCGAGGCTGTTGATTTGATCCGTAACCCAAAGTATACTAGGGAAACCAAAAAAATGACAAACAAACCTCAAAATATTGATTTCTACGTACAGATTGTGAATCTATTGCAATCTGCAAGAAACCAAATAGCACAAACAATCAACCAAACCATGGCGGCTACTTATTTCAAAATAGGTAGAATGATCGTAGAGGAGGAACAGCAAGGAAAAAATAGAGCAACGTACGGAAAACAGCTCATCAAAGGTCTTTCGGAGCAACTCACAAAAGCATATGGCAAAGGTTTTTCAAAGAGGAATATTGAACAAATGCGACAATTTTATCTTAAGTATCAAATACCGCAGACAGTGTCTGCGTTATTTGAATTAAGTTGGTCTCACTATCTAAAACTAATGCGTATCGATGATGTAGATGAACGCAAGTTCTATGAAATCGAAACCTTTAAAAACAATTGGAGTGTAAGAGAATTACAAAGACAGTACGACTCTGCACTATATACTAGACTTGCGCTGAGTCGGAATACATCTGAGATTAAACAACTATCGGAGAAAGGCTTGGTCATAGAAAAACCTAGAGATGTCATAAAAGACCCCTATATTTTAGAGTTTATAGGACTTCCCGAACATGTATCCTATTCAGAAAATGATTTGGAAAAGGCCCTTATCAATAAATTGGAGCATTTTCTTTTGGAGCTGGGCAACGGTTTTACTTTTGTTGCCCGACAAAAAAGAATTTCGTTCGATGATAAACATTTTTATATTGATTTGGTATTCTACAATCGAATTTTAAACTCCTTTGTACTGATCGATCTCAAAATAGGCGAATTGAAGCACCAAGACATTGGGCAGATGCAAATGTATGTAAACTACTATGATCGAAAAATCAAACTAAAAAACGAAAACCGCACCATCGGCATGATACTTTGCCAGAACAAAAGTGAAGCCGTGGTAAAATATACCCTCCCTGAGGACAATGAACAAATTTTCGCCAGTAAATACAAAACTGTGCTACCTAACAAGAAAGAACTCAAAGACTTGTTAGAAGAACCCCCAACGCAATACGATACAACAAAAAAAAGATAAACAGCATGGCAGACCAAAAACGACTCTTTTTACTCGATGCATTTGCATTAATTTTTAGAGGATACTACGCATTAATCAAAAACCCAAGAATAAACTCTAAGGGCATGGACACCTCTGCTATATTGGGGTTTATGAATTCTCTATTAGATGTAATCAGAAGAGAAAAACCAGATTATTTAGCCGTTTGTTTTGATAAAGGCGGCAGCGTGGACCGCAAAGAAATGTTTCCTGAATACAAGGCCAATCGCGATGAAACGCCAGACGCTATACGTATCGCCGTACCGTATATACAAGACATTCTAAAAGCTATGGATATTCCTGTAGTTGTTTTAGAAGGCTATGAAGCCGATGATATTATAGGAACACTAGCAAAGCAGGCTGAAAAAGAAGATTACAAAGTGTATATGGTTACCCCTGATAAAGATTTCGGACAACTCGTGTCTGAAAACATATTTATGTACCGCCCAGCACGTATGGGTAATGGCATAGAAATATGGGGAATTCCAGAAATACAAAAACGTTTTGGCGTACAACGCCCAGAGCAGGTGATTGATTATTTAGGTATGATGGGTGATGCCAGTGATAATATTCCCGGACTACCAGGTGTTGG
>JASFYU010000037.1:0-19245 GCA_045046905.1 Flavobacteriaceae bacterium
TCTGTAACTAGTTACAGATTGCTTCGCTTTGCTCGTAAAAACGGTTGGATTATACTTTTTAGACAGCCTCTTTTAACTACTTAAAGTAAACTACCTCGATGCAAGCCTACCGGCATAAGTAGATTAAACCCACTGGTGGGAATAAAAACTGAATGAACAAAATTTAATTTTTATAAGCGTCATCATGAACACTCGCTACTGCCCTGCCTGACGGATCATTCATGTTCTTAAAAGCTTCGTCCCACTCTAAAGCTATTTTAGTGCTACAGGCAACCGAGGGCTCCTGAGGCACGCATAAAGCAGCTGCATCTGACGGAAAATGCTTTTCAAATATAGAGCGATAGTAAAATTCTTCTTTCGTTGTCGGCGTCTGCAATGGAAAACGGAATTCTGCATTGGCCAATTGTTCGTCTGAAACCTTTTCATTTACAACCTCTTTCAATGTATCTATCCAACTATAGCCCACACCATCGGAAAATTGTTCTTTCTGTCTCCAGGTTACACTTTCTGGCAACATATCTTCGAACGCCTTACGTATGACCCATTTTTCCATGCGCTCACCATTGATCATCTTATCTTTTGGATTGATGCGCATGGCTACGTCGATAAACTCCTTGTCTAAGAAAGGTACACGACCCTCTATTCCCCAAGCTGCCAAAGATTTGTTTGCCCGCAAACAATCATACATATGCAATTTACTCAATTTACGTACAGTCTCTTCGTGAAACTCTTTCTCATTTGGCGCCTTATGAAAATACAAGTACCCGCCGAATAGCTCATCGGCACCTTCACCCGACAACACCATTTTTATACCCATAGACTTGATTACCCTAGCCATAAGATACATAGGCGTAGAAGCCCTAATGGTAGTAATATCATAGGTTTCTAAGTTGTATATTACATCTTTTATAGCATCTAAGCCCTCTTGGATGGTGAATTTTATCTCATGGTGTACGGTTCCTATATGATCGGCCACTATTTGTGCAGCAGCTAAATCAGGTGAGCCGTCCAATCCTACTGAAAAGGAATGTAATTGTGGCCACCAGGCATCTTTTGTGTCTCCTGACTCGATTCTTTTTTGAGAATATTTTTTGGCCACAGCGGATGTTATTGAAGAATCTAATCCTCCGGACAGCAACACGCCATAGGGCACATCTGACATTAATTGCCTATGTATCGCGGCCTCCAAAGCCTCTTTTAACTCATCAATACTAGTCCGGTTGTCTTTTACCGCATCATACTCCATCCAATCACGAGAATACCATTGTTTCAACTCCCCATCTGAACTATGCAGATAATGGCCAGGCGGAAACAACTCTATTTTTGTACAAACCCCTTCAAGAGCCTTTAGCTCTGATGCCACATAGAAGGTTCCGTTTTGATCCCATCCCATGTATAAAGGAATAATTCCCATATGATCACGGGCAATGAAATACTCGTCTTTTTCGTTGTCATAGATAGCGAAACCAAAGATGCCGTTCATTTCATCTAAAAAGTGGACTCCTTTTTCTTGATACAGAGCCAAAATAATTTCACAATCAGATTCAGTTTGAAAATTGTACTTTCCTTCGAATTGCTTGCGTAGCTCACTATGGTTATAAATTTCACCATTGGCCGCAAGCACCAAATTTCCTTTTTCATTAAAAAGAGGCTGTTTACCAGACGCCGGATCTACAATAGCCAAACGCTCATGGGCTAAAATGGCTTTTTTATCTGCATATATTCCACTCCAATCCGGACCTCTATGTCTAACTTTTTTAGACATTTCTAAAAGTTGAGGCCGCAAAACATCAGTGCTTTCCTTAACATCAAACGCGCATACTATTCCACACATAAGTCAATAATTTTAATAATTATCAAGCAAAGATGAAGTTTTACTTTCAATTATAAAAGATATATAGTATAATTGATATCAGTTTAGTACTAAAAATGATTAATCAGTAATTTTTTATAACTACAAAAAACTTTAAACAACAAAACGGATTCATTCTGTAAGCTGTATAAATTTTAACGCCCTTTTATACCTATTTAAATAGATTACTACTTAGATTTGAACCATAACAAACAATAGATTTTATGAAAAAATTACTTACACTTACAACATTAGTTCTTGCTTTGGCATGTACGAGCCAAGCTATTGCACAAAAATTTGATGGATTGGACAAAAGCCCTATGGATATGGCCACTTATCCTTTTAGCCATAGAGATTCTGACAAAGCTGTTCGCGTTATTTATAGCCGACCTCAACTTAAAGGAAGATCGGTATCAGAGCTAGCAAAAGCCGGAGAAGTATGGAGAACAGGAGCCAACGAGTCGGCAGAAATAACATTCTACAAAGATGCTAAGGTTGGCGGTACCGATATAAAAGCAGGAACGTATTCTTTGTTCACCATACCCGGAGGAAAAGAATGGACTATTATTTTAAATAGTAAATTAAACCAATGGGGTGCCTATTCGTATGATAAAGCTGCCGATGTTGCACGCGTAAAAGCAAACGCAAGCACCGACAACAAGGCCTTGGAAGCCTTTTCAATAACCTTTAAAGAGAATGAGGGAGGCACACATATGATACTAGGATGGGGAACCACTAGAGCCACTCTTCCGATTATACTATAATACAGAGGAAAAGAATAGAAAAGGCTGTCTAAAGGATTAAAAAACAAACCTCGTAGACAGTCTTTTCTTTTTTTTAAAGCCGAGGAATCTACTTTTATTCTGCTATCTTACCATCAATATAGGTCAACTCAGCCCGAATGCCGGGTATCTTCTGCACCGGAACCGTCATAAGGTCATCACTATAAATTACAAAATCGGCAAACTTGCCTACCTCAATACTTCCCTTTTCATGTTCTTCAAAATTGGAATACGCTGCCCAAATGGTCATTCCTCGTAATGCTTCCTCCCGAGAAAGAGCATCTTTTGCTTGAAATCCTCCTTCAGGATAGCCATCCAAATCTTGCCTACTAACTGCCGCATAGAAGGTTAAAAACGGACTTACTTGTTCTACGGGAAAATCAGTACCTAAAGCTACTTTTCCTGCTTTTTCGAGTAAAGTCTTAAAAGCATAAGCGCCTTTGATTCGTTCAGTACCTAATCGATCTTCTGCCCAATACATATCACTGGTAGCATGTGTAGGCTGAATAGAAGGGATAATACCCGCTTTAAAATAATCAAAATCAATGGAGTCTATCACCTGGGCATGCTCTATTCTCCAGCGTCTACCTTCTTGTCCGTTCAATGCTTTTTTATACGCCCTTAGCACTACTGCATTAGCGGAATCACCAATAGCATGAGTATTCATTTGATATTCTGACATAGCCAAACGGCTGGCCAGATCTTCTATTTCCTCTACCGGAGTAACCATTGCACCATAATGGCCCCATGTATCAGTATACGGCTTTTTAAGCGCCGCACCCCTAGACCCCAAGGCACCATCACTGTATACCTTTAAAGAGCGCACATTTAGTTTACTGGTTTTTATGGGGCCTTTATTTATATAGTATTTCAAATTCTCGGGCGTATTGCTGACCATGGCGTATATACGTATTGATAAATCGCCTGTCTGCTGTAGACTATCTATAAGCTCGATAACAGAACGATCTAGACCGGCATCACTGACCGTTGTAAGACCGTGGTTAAAACAGATACGTTCGGCATCTTTCAAAGCCTGAATCTTAGCATTGCGAGTCGGTAATGGTGTAATGGTACTTACCAAGCCCATTGGGTTATCAATCAGAACACCGGTAATACCTGATTTTCCACCTCCCCATTTTTTTACAATTTCTCCACCTTCAACTTTGGTGCTCCAATCTATGCCAGCAAGATCTAACACCTTTTGATTCACTAGCATGGCATGGCCATCTATTCGCCTTAAAACGACCGGTGTATCAGGAAACAATTCGTCTAATTCTTTCTTAGTCGGGTATTCTTTCACTTCCCAATCATTCTGATCCCAACCCTGACCTATAATAAAATCTTTTGGATTTTGCTCTTGAAAACGCTTAACCCGATCCAAAACCTCTTCGAAACTAAAGGTACCTACCAAATCAACTACTTGCTGATTTAGGCCAAGGGAATAAAAGTGGCAATGGGCATCAATCAATCCTGGCGTGATAGTACGTTTATTGGCATCAACAATCTGATCTGCGGTATATTTTTTTTGAATTTCCTCGGAAGTACCGACTGCAACAAATCTGCCCTCTTTCACAGCAAATGCCTGAGCTTTGGAGAAGCCCTCATCTACCGTATAGATATTGGCATTGATGACCACTAAATCCACATTATTCTTCAACAAATCGCAAGCTGTCAAAGTGACCAGAAGTAACAGTAGCACTTTTTTCACATCATTTATTTTAAATTGATACGGTATAGCAACCGCTCAACCGAAGTCAATTTTTACTATAAAGTACTCGGCTGAACGCTCACCAATTTTGTGAAGCTGTAGCTATTCAACTACCATTCTCGTGCCATCTATTTTAAAAACGCCGTCCATTGAGCTACTTTCTCTAGAAATCTTATCGCCCTCTACAACTAAGGTGACGCTAATAGTCTGACCTTCAATATAAAGTTCAAATACAATCTCATTGCCCTTTAAGCACACCATCAGCCAACTGCACGCGTACTGAAAACGCCCCGCTTTCTTTGGCTATTATGATAACACCCTTGCTATATTCTGGCATTGTATTCGCTACCGCATACGCCCAAGCACCGATTAGACCATCTTCTAAAACGAGCACTCTTATTTCGCTCTTTTCCTAAGTCTTTATACTGGCTACTAAGATGGTTGTGGATAACAACAAAATTGCGACTAATGCACACTGTAGTACATTCTCGGTTAATCTTTTAATTATTCTTGATTTTAAAAAAGTTTATACCTTTAAACAATCCCTTTTATTTCGGAAACCATAAGGAATATTGTTCATTTCTAAGTCTTTCGAAAAACGTATTAGAAATGAAAAAAATTATCTTTTACTATGCTTTTTTTGATTTTTCACCTTAATCCTGACATAAACCAATTTTTTTCGCCCTCTGGAATCTTCACGCCTTTCTATTTCAAAATGGGGAATTGAACTAATTAATGGCGTTAATTTTTGAAAACCATAGTTACGAGAATCAAAATTAGGCTGCTTTTTTTGCAATAGACTACCTACATCTCCTAAAAATGCCCAACCATCATCGTCGTCCAAATCATCTATCGTAGTAGATATTAGACGAATATCTTTTGGTGTTACCTTGTCTACATTATTCTCCGACCTTGACTCATCTATACTAATTTCCGAATCATTTTCACCCGATTGATTCTTTAAAATCTCGATATAAATAAACTTATCACAGGCCACAATAAACGGACTTGGCGTTTTCTTTTCTCCGATACCGAATACGCGCATACCCGCCTCACGAAGCCGGGTTGCTAAACGTGTAAAATCACTGTCACTACTCACAAGACAAAAGCCATTTACTTTTCCGGAATACAGAATATCCATAGCATCGATAATCATTGCCGAATCAGTCGCGTTCTTTCCTTTTGTATACCCGTATTGTTGTATGGGCGTTATAGCATTCTCTAACAAGACATTCTTCCATTTACCCAATCGTGGATTGGTCCAATCGCCATAAATACGCTTGATAGTAGGGTTGCCGTACTTAGCAATCTCCTCCATCATCTCTTTTACATAAGCCGAGGGAATGTTATCCCCATCGATTAATACTGCTATATTTAAATCCATACTAGGCTGCTTTATTGTAAAGGTATGGGGTTTTGGCCTATAAGAATGAGGAAATGGTCATTATGATAGCTATTTTTAAAATATAAGAATAAGAGCAGCAAACAACCTCGGGGCAAGCCAGAGGCATTAATAGGAACTAACCATTTATATTTCGACGCAAGCGCAAGCATTAAACCCACTGGTGGGAATTAAGCATGTTTATCAGTTAATTTTTATTGTTTATCAATAATTATTTGTTTATTTACAATATAATTATCAATCCTTGCATTATGAAAGCACAAAACAAACGCTATAGCAAATCACTAATCAACTTTTTGCTTATCGCTTTTCGAGGAATTTTTTTCCTTGGCGCATTAGTCTTAATACTTGGATTACTAATCGGCATAGTCTCTTTATTTACGAATGCACCAGCATTTCCGATTAGCCTTCCTATTTCATTTTCTCTTACAGATCATGGGAGCATCCTAACAACAAATACAGACATGGCTACATTTGTTATACCTTATTCCAAAGGTTCTATCTTAACAGACGATTTACCTAAAACTGTTTTAATCTTATCTTTCATGGGATTATTACTCTCCATGTTATGCACACTTTTCACAATAAAATACATTTGTCGAATTCTAGAATCAGCCAATACAGGTCTATTCTTAATCGATGAAAATGCCATTCGCTTACGGTGGATTGCTATTTTAAGTATTGCAGCATGTCTGATTGAAGCTTTTTTTACCCTATTCTCCTCTTTATATCTTTTCGATACGTTAGAATTTTCAGGTGTTCAGTTTTTCGATTCCCCTCTTCGCTCTATCCTATTTCTTATTCGATGGGAATACATTCTCGCCTCTCTTTTTCTTTTGGTCATTGCAGAAGCTTTTCGGATAGGAGCTCAATTAAAGCAAGAAAATGACCTAACCATATAAACGTATCACATGCCCATAATTGTAAATCTTGATGTGATGCTTGCCAAACGGAAGATGTCTTTGACCGAACTCTCTGAAAAGGTAGGCATCACCATGTCTAACCTATCTATCTTAAAAAAAGGAAAGGCAAAAGCCATTCGCTTTAGCACGCTACATGCTATTTGTGAAGTATTAGACTGTCAGCCTGGCGATATTTTAGAATACAGGGGCGAAAACGACTAGATTTAGTTATTGCGGATTCTTTGCCCGTATCGAGCCTATGGCTAAAAAAACCAGAAAAGCTAGGCCCAACCAACCCAATAATCGGTAGGATCCAAAAGTAGTGAAGCACATACTAAAAATACTAGGAGCCAAGGCACTGGCCAATATTAAAAACGACATAATCTTACCTGAAATCGCACCTAGATGTGCACGACCGTAGAAACGAGGCCAGGCAATGGTATTTAGAATAGAGAAAAAGCCTCCCATGACTCCAAACCCTACGACCAACATAGGTATTCCTAATGCTGTCGGTAAAGCCAAAAAACCTATAGAGGCAAAAATACCGCCTAAAATCATAAGATACAGGTACAGTTTCAGTTGTAGATAATCACTCAAAAAATTAAAGATTGTTGAAATGGTCACCGCTACTACCGACGCTGGCAAAAAGATAGAAATGGCATCTTCTTTCGGAAAACCTTCACTGCCAAAAATGGATACAATATGAAAGGTAAGACCCGTAATAAAAAAGCTATTAAAGGCCAATATTAAACTGTACATCCAAAAGGCTCGGGTACTTTTGGCCTCTTCTAAAGTAAATTGCTTTCGATTCAAAGCTGTTTTTTCCTCGGTCTCGGCCAAGGCTTTAACGCCATCAGGAAGGAGCCCATGCTCTTCAGGGCTATTCTTATACAAGAAAAATACGAATACGGCAAAAACCAAAAGTGCCGTACCCAAAATCACCCAAGTATTTTGCCAACCCCTGCTATCAATCAAGGCATCCATCCAAAGTGGCGCCGAAGAAAAACCAAAAGAAATGGCTACACTAGTAAAGGAATTTACTTTACCCCTGTTCTTATCGAACCAGATCATGATCATATTCCTTGAGGCCATAGTCAATACACCCTGGCCTGCAAATCGCAATAGAAAAAACAATAGGGTCATTATGACGAACGGCACCAACCAGGTATCTCGGTTCAGGAGCTGTTTTACAAAATCACTCATATGTACCGACCAAGAGCATAAAAACAGGGCGCCCCCTAAGGTCAATGCGGCAAAAAAGGCGACATAGCGTGCTCCATATTTATCGAACCAGATGCCAGCACGACCAATGACCAATGAACTGATGATGGTACCGATCATATAGGCATTACTGAATTGATTTCGTGAAAGCCCCAAGGCATCCTTTACCGGGTCTGTAAAAACGGAGACTCCGACAGTCTGCCCAGGAATACTAAAATAGACCCCTAAAGATCCGATAAGAAGCACCACATAGCCGTAGAAAATTGGACTTTTTGCTGGATTTATTAGTGTAAAACGCTTAGGGTTCTCCATATATTGAATATAAGCGGCAAAAGTACTTGTTTTCAGTAAGACATTAGAATAGCCGAATGGCAAGATTGTTATAAACCTGATTTCAAGATTTATAATGTTAGATGTGTTGGTAGGAAAGGAACAGTATTGCTAATACTAACCACAAAAAAAGCCTATCATTTCTGATAGGCTCTTGTTCTAAAAAATTAAAAGGTATTTAATCAATAACCTTTACGTTTACCGCATTTAATCCCTTATTACCTTCTTGTAGATCAAATTCAACTTCATCGCCTTCACGAATTTCATCTATTAATCCAGATACGTGTACAAAATGATCTTTGTCTACGCCCTCTTCTGTGATGAAACCAAAACCTTTGGTATCGTTGAAGAATTTTACTGTTCCTTTACTCATTACTTAAAATTTAAATTAATTACTAGTTACTTTACAAATATAGTGCCATAAAATTTGGTAAAAAGCATTATATAGACAAATTTTTCAAACTCCTATTTAAGACTATCACTTTTTGTAATCAAAAATTCTACCCTGCGGTTATGGTGGCGACCTCGCTGCGAAGCATTATCGGCCACCGGGCGATTACTTCCATGACCTCTCCAAGTTAGTTGTTCTTTAGGCAAACCTAATTGGAGCAAATAGTCTGCCACCGCCCTAGCCCTTTGGCTCGAAAGAATTTGGTTATAGCCTTTAGAGCCCACATTATCAGTATGCCCATGGATGAAAATTTGAAGTGATTTCTCAGATTTCACATAATTAACTATTTTTTTTATTTCCTTTTTTGGAGTTTCTAACAATAGAAATTTATCGAAATCAAACAATACATTTTCAAAAACATGTGTTTTGTCAAGCTCATAAACTTCTTCAATCTGTGCTGCCGCTTTAGTCTTTTTCCCTGCCATAGTGACCGATTTCTTGACAGCTTCCAGCAAAACCCTATCAATATAGTAGTAAGCACCTTGTTTTGCATTACGTTTTGTCTTGAACATTCTGGTACGTGCATTTTTTTTGAAATTTCCTAAAATCATGTATGCTTCTGTTCCCTTGGCTACAAACTCGGAACGGACCAGAATCCAATCTTGAGTGTCGGAAAAAAAACTTGAATAGCCAATTTCAAGGAAATTATAATCATAATCAGCCTGTTTGTATATATGTCTTTTTGAAAGTTCTTTTTTTATAGGCACATTCAATCTGTGCTTGGAGAACAACACTCCAAATTCCTTTATGGCAAAATCAGAACGTTCGGCCAAACTTATATAGAAAGAAATTTGATATCGCTTACCTTTTACCAAGGTCTCGGATAGCTCTGCCTGTAAATATTCTCTATAATCGCCAGGTGCATACAAATATAGCCCCGCATAGCCTTTTCCGAAATCGGCGGCTTGAGTGCCATTGAAATTTTTTGGAGCCCCCATTGTAGTACTACACTCATTAAAATAATCTGTAGAACCTATAGTGGGTACCGTCCAAAATTTTACATCAGCATTAAAATTACCCAATCGTTGTGGGCAATTGATATATTCTTCAAAACTCGGATTCTTGATGAGGTTTTGCGACCTAATGGTAAGGGCACTTACAAAACACCAAAGTGTAAGTATATATTTTTCAAGAGAGGCAACAAGCATTCGATAGCGTTTAACTTTTCCCCTAAAATAGGAAATTATAGCATTCGAACTACTTCAATTGAAACTTGTTGGTCTAAAACAGAATCTTTCAAAACTTCGCAGGCAACCCCAAGTCGGCCCCACCCATTTAGAAATCGAACTTATAGGTAGCTCCGCCCAAAACCTGAAAACCCTGTACAGTGTAGTTCGCCCATCTTTGATAGTTATTATTGGCTATATTCGCCGCCTTTATAAAAATGGACAATTGATCGCTTAAGCGATGCCCTATATGGGCATTGGCATCAAAATAGCCATCTAGTTGTATTGAAGTAGCCGGAAATTCCGAAGGCTCAATATTAGCTACCACAACTGTGGAGAAGTCATCTCTCTCGCCTATATAGAACAAATTAGCACCCATAAACCACTTTTCGCCTATTTGGTAATCCATAAACAAGGTACTGGTCAGATTAGGGAGGTTCCAAGCCGGATTATCAGTTTCAGTACTGTAATCATAAACATCGACATTGACCCCCAAGGTAAAATTTCGATTGATATCGATATTCAATTCCCCAAAAATACCCAAGGTCTTCACATCATCGTAAAACACCTCATAAGAATTACCGTAATAATAGCCTTTTTCATCAGCTCTAAAATCATTCCGAGGATTCATTTTAAACAGGGGCTTTCTATTCTCGGCAGTATAAGAACCTTTGATATTATAGCTCAAGTTAGGAAGCAATTGCCCTTTTAGGCCCACATAGGTATCATACTGAGTATCTGTTGGTGTAATCGTCAAGGTCGGTGACACATAGGGGTTTTCCTCTACGAACCCATAATAGGAATTCTGTTTCAGCTGCCCTTCTATACCACCATAAACAATAACGGCCTCATCTAATAATCGGTATGAAGCAGTCACCGCCGGATAGATATAAAAATTGCTGTCGCTATTCTCCGAATCTAGGCCGTATACCAAATTCACACCCAGATTCAAGGATAAGTCATCGCGCAACATGCTAAGGCTAGGATTGATCCCAACCTGTAAGTGACTGTACTTTATTTCGGTCGTATTATCGATAGTATTCACATTGGCATTTTTGAAATTACCGCTGACATAATCTACATTGGCATTGATACTAAAGGTTTCATCTGCCATGGGAAAATCAAAGCCCGTACTGAATACAACTCTATTCTCCCCTGATTTCACGGCATCCCAAAATCGCCTATATTTTAATTTCGCATTTGTGAAATAAGAATCCTCAACATTAATATGCGCCCCGGCCTCGCCCATAAAATAATTCTGGCGTTCTTCAATAGCATTTATTGTGGCCTCATCAAACGTATTTTGGGGAATACCGTACCAATTATAGAGTTGATGCTGTGCCCCAATATCGATACCCCAATCAATATCTCGATCTCTTTTGACATAGGAACCATCCAATTTTGAATTGGAAAGAATATTGTCGAGCGCTACGCCGTCAATCTTTCCTCTTGAGGAATAATGTTCAAGGCCCACGGTATAGCCTGATTCACGATCAATGGTTCTACTGGTATAAAACTTCGCCATCATATTCGAGGGGTTTCCTCCACCAGCAGATGCATATGAATTATACAGCATGGGAGGAGGTGTCCTTTTCACCGTAGATGCCTTGCCCTTTGTGGGCGAAAAGGTCGAAGCCACTGGAACAGAAAAAATACTATAATCAATTTTCTTTTTTTGTAGCACAATAGAATCATTGAGATTCGGCATTGCCTTAATCTTAAAAGCATCAGAAATAGTCGGCGTATAGGCCTTTGTCACCGTGACGGTCTCCGTACCAATATCATCTTTCTCACCTCCTTGGGCCATGACCGATGCCGTTATGCCTAAAAACATGAATAGTGCTATTATGATAAACCTCTGCATGCTGTGTTCTTTTTGCAAATCGAAATTATTTTATATATTACTTATTCTATTATATCCCCGTTCTTGTTTCTTTCGAAAAAAAACGAAGATTGATATTCTTATACTATCTAATTATTAGGGTCTACTGATGAATTACTCTGCGCTTCCTTTACCTTTATAATAGAAAGTTCTCCCCTTGCCTCGGCAACAATTTCAGGATACCGGCCAAAATTAGCTATCACGCTATCCAAAATATAGGTTGCCTGATAAGCATCATTTAAAGCATAAAAGTTTTTTGCCATAATAACAAGACCCTTACCCCCCCATTCTTTATAACTTGAGTAATCTTTTGCCAATTTTTGGGTCGAAGCATTCGAAGCTTCATACTGTTCGCTTTTGTTTTTAAAATAAGCATCATAGTAGAGTGCTTCGGCTGCGGTTTGACCCGAGGCTATCTTCAGTACCGCGATATAGGCAGATTCCGCTTTGACCTCATCGCCCGTAGCAATCGCTGAACGTGCAATCATAATCTGCGCATCACTTTTAATACGGTTATCAATCCCCGAGCTCGCCAAGACCTTTTCAGCATAAGCAATAGTTCGCTCGTAATTCTTTTGTTCGTAATACCCTTTCATCAAGTTAGATTGGGCAAAAGTGCGGTTCTGCTGAATATCGGCCTGATTCTCTAACCGCTCCAAATAGAAAAGCGCAGCGGCATAATCTTTATTACCAATATACACTTCACATACCCTGGTCAACGCCTGTTCGGCATACTCGCTGGCCCCTCGATCCGCTACATAGGTATAATAAGGCAGTGCTAGGTCTGTTTGACCCTTACCAAAATGGAGCTGCGCCAAATTAAAATTGGCTTTTATCGTATGTAACCCATTGGGGAATTGTTTGATATATTTCCCATACCCCCTAATAGCAGCTTCCTTTCTACCCTCTATATTTTGTTTATCGGCAGATTCATAGCTTGCATTATCCAGTTCCGAATCGGTGACTTCTACAAAATCAAGGTCTCGTACCCAAACTGCATACTCATCTACTCGGCCCAGGTCTACATACACCAATTTAGCCGTAGCCACGGCCTGCACGGCTTCCTGAGTTTTGGAGTAATCACGTACTACTGTTTTGAATTTGACCAGTGCCTGTTCATTTCGGCCCGCATTGTAATGCACTAATCCTTGGCGTATGATGGCTTTTGGCACCAGTGAACTTCCTCTATATTCAGTTATTAATCGCTCATAAGCCTGTAATCCTTGTTGTTCTTGCCCGGCCGAGATATAGGTGTTGCCGAGTTCGAATAGCGCATCATCTTTAAGCGTAGATTTCGGATAGTTGGAAACAAAATCACGCAACTCCGCCATTTTTTTGGCAGCCCTGCCCACAAAGCCATAACTCAAGGCCTTTTGATAGGCCGCATAATCTTTTTGGGGACCTGTCAAAGCCAATGCCTTATTATAAGTCTCCATAGCGGGCCAGTATTTACGAGTCACAAAATAGCTGTCGCCCAAACGTAAATAGGAATCGTATAGTTTTCCAGTATCCCTAGGGCTCGAACTGGCATAGGCTTTATAATAGGAAATCGCCCGGCCATAATCTTTCAATTTAAAAGAAGTGTAGCCCAGATGGTAATCAAGTTCTTTGTATTCCGCTGTCAATCTGGCACTCGGGTTTTGTTGAAACCGTACAAAGTCAGCCATTGCCTCATCAAATCGGTTCAAGAGATATTCCGATTCGGCCTTCCAATACCTGGCCCTGGCCCTGAAAGTAGCATCCTCGGCACTGCCTAATGATTTCTTAAAATTTTCAACAGCTCCTACATAATCGGAATCTACAAATAGCTCTACTCCGCGATAGAAGGCCACTTTTTGATAGGTCGTCTTACTCGCAAAGTTCTTGTTCTTTTCCAAAAGTTCCATAGCCCCTGCAAAATTCTTAGAGGTGATATACGAATCTACCAACAGCTCCTGCATGGCCTTGGCATTGCTATCATTCGGATAGTTCTTTAGATAGGTAGAAATCACCTGCGGTACGGGTTCGTATGGGTTCCCGATTTCATAGCTCAGGCGCGCATAGTTTAAATAAGCATCTTTTTGAATCTCCACTGAAAAATTCATTTCAGAAGCATTGCGGAAGGCATTCAAAGCTTCCTGTTTTTTATCTAATTTCAAATAACATTCTGCCAAATGGTAATAGGCATTCTGCGAAACGCTGTTTGTACCACCAATAATCTTATTGAACTGTTGAATGGCATTCGCAAAATCGCCCTGCTTGTAATAGCTGTACCCCAACAAATAATAATCAGTATTATTCCATTTGCCCCGTTTGCCCTTATATTCCTCTAGATAAGGAGCGGCGTTCGCATATTGTTTCAAATTAAAATAACTCTCACCAATAATCTTGTTGAGTTCAGAAACTTCTTTTCGGTCTGATTTCGGCAATTGTTTTTTGGCCAAGGCGATGGCCTCCTCGAATTTGCCCAACTTAAAATTCATATCGGCCTGATAGTAGCTCAATTTTTCTTTGAGCACTTCCTGATCTGTAATCTGATTAAAGCGTTCATTCGCCGCCTCATAATCATCTTGTTGGTACGCGATGTAGCCTAGATAATACTTGGCCTGAGAACCATAAACGGTCGATGCTGTCACCTGGTTCAAATAGCGCTCGGCATCCTTTGTTTTTCTACTTGCAAAAAGGGAATACCCATAATTGAAATTGAACTTGTCCATTTCCTTTTTTGACAAGGCATTTTGATCTACTTTTTTATACCATTTCAGGGCATAGGGGTACTTTCCTGTTTCAAAATAATATTCAGCCACATCTGAAAAGGCAGAATTTCGTTTGGTTGAGGTCGGATATTGTTCTACAAAATCCTCCATCAAGCGATCCGCCCCCAATTGGTTCAGACGAACTGCCGCATTAGCCTCATAATAAGTACTGTTGGCCTTGGTCTCGAAATCACGGCTACTGCCCTTGACTCTAGCGAAAATAGTTTGAGCTGCTTGATACTGTTCATTGTTGTACAGTGCCAGCGCATCTTGATAATCTTTTTGTTCGTGGGTATATATCTTGGATTCTTGGGCAGCCCCTATCCAAACAATTCCCATAAAAATGGGAATAAAAGCGGTGATTTTCCTCAGCATAGTGTTCTAACTATTTTTAAAAATTCCGTTGTCTTAAAAAGAATAACGTCAAAAATTGTTCCTAAGTATGTGAAATCTGCCTGCGATTAAAATTCCTTTGCGCAAACAAGTATATCAAACCCTATAAAGGAAAAGATTTTTGCCGTGCGCCCACACTTTATAACGGAGAACTTATTACTTTTATATCAACATAAAAATTATGTCCGAAACAATATTGGAATTAAAGGAAGTGGCTATTTTTCAAAAGGAAAGTTTGGTCCTCGAACATGTGAACCTTGAAATCAAAAAAGGAGAATTTGTATACTTGATTGGTAAGACCGGAAGTGGAAAAAGCAGCTTTATGAAAACCCTTTATGCCGATTTACCCCTAAGAGAAGGCGAAGGTCATATTGTCGATTTTAACCTAAAGACCCTTAAAGAAAAAGATATTCCCTTTTTACGTCGAAAACTAGGCATTGTCTTTCAAGATTTCAAACTTTTACCTGATCGCAACATCAACAACAACCTACAGTTTGTGCTCAAGGCCACGGGCTGGAAAAATTCGAGTAAAATAGATCAGCAGATTCAAGGAGTATTGACCAAAGTAGGCATGAAAACCAAAGGTTTTAAATTTCCGCATGAACTCTCAGGCGGCGAACAACAACGTATCGCCATAGCTCGCGCCCTGCTCAACGACCCCGAACTTATTCTGGCCGATGAACCGACCGGAAATCTAGACCCCCAAACCAGTGTTGAAGTCATGAAAGTCTTACAGGAAATCAACACCGCAGGACGCACCATTCTCATGGCGACTCATGATTATGCCTTAATTTTAAAATACCCTTCCAAAACACTTAAATGCGATGGCAATAAAGTGTTCGAAGTAGTTCAAAAGGCGGTTTAAAAAACCCCCTACTTTATCAATGATATGATTTATAAGGATAAAAGCTGAGGTAAGTACGAAGATCAACTAAATTTGAGAAGAACAAAACATAGACTAAATATAATCACAGAAAATGCAAAGACGATAATTTGCACAAAGCACAGTCTAGATTTAAGAATTTTCCTGCGGTAAGGACTCCAAAAGGAAAGCGCAATTTTGAAAGTGAAGCAATAGAGAGTGCCATAACTGAGTTTCAAAAAAATGTAAAGGATGAAGAACTGAAATGGTTGTTTAACAATTGCTTTCCCAATACCTTGGACACTACAGTAACTTTTACAGAAAATTATAAAAAATCCGACACCTATGTAATAACAGGTGATATCGATGCGATGTGGCTCAGAGACAGTTCTGCCCAAGTATGGCCCTATATGGCTTTTGCAGATAAAGACAATAGATTAAAAGACTTGATTGCCGGACTTATCAATAGACAAACACGTTATATTCTTAAAGACCCCTACGCCAATGCTTTTTATAACGATCCCAATAAAAAGGGAGAATGGACGACCGACCACACAGCTATGCAGCCGGGTGTACATGAACGCAAATACGAAATCGATTCATTGTGCTACCCCATACGCTTGGCATACTACTACTGGAAAACAACGGGCGATACACAAGCCTCCGATGCTGATTGGAAAAAGTCTATAAAATCGATTTTAAAAGTATTTACCGACCAACAGCAGAAAAATAACAACGGCCCTTATTCTTTTCAAAGAACAACATCAAATGCTACAGATACAAGGTCTCTTAAAGGATATGGCCACCCCGTCAAGCCTATTGGATTAATCTGTTCCGCATCTAGGCCTAGCGACGATGCCACGGTATTTTCCTTTTTGACTCCCTCGAACTTCTTTGCCGTTGTCAGCTTGAACCAAGCCGCTGAAATGATAGAAAAAATTGCAGGCGATATGCAACTGGCTAAGCAATTAAAAGAGTTAAGTGCAGAGGTGGCCCAAGCACTAAAAGATCATGCTATTGTTGAACATCCAAAATATGGTAAAATCTATGCCTTCGAGATCGACGGTTTCGGCAGCCGCCTCTTAATGGACGATGCCAACGTACCCAGCCTTCTTTCTCTTCCCTATCTAGACACCATCGATAGCAAGGACCCTATTTACCAAAACACTAGAAAATTTGTTTGGTCTTTAGATAATCCGTTTTTCTTTAAAGGAAAAGTCGCCGAAGGAATTGGAGGCCCGGATGTAGGAATCGACATGATATGGCCCATGGCTATCACCATGCGAGGATTAACGAGTACCGACAGTGCAGAAATCAAGGCATGTATTGCCATGCTCAAAACAACACATGCAGCTACCGGTTTTATGCATGAATCATTTCATAAAGATGATCCAAAGAATTTCTCAAGATCTTGGTTTGCCTGGGCAAATACACTTTTTGGAGAATTTCTGTGGAAAACGCATAAAGAAAGACCTGAATTACTATCCTAATCAAAACAAGGCCAATAGTTTATAACGAACTCATAACGTTTCGACTCTATTCAGTAATGGCCCTGAGCACTGTACTATTCTTCTGAGAGTAAACAAGCTCGGGGCAGGCCTGCCTTTGCCGTCAGGCAGGGCCAGAGGCATTAATTAAGGAACTAACCATTTATATTTCGACGCAAGCCTGCCTGTTCCGAAGGCAAGAATATTGAAGCTCGACAACTACCCACATCACTGATTACTCCACTATGTTCGTAAAGACATCAATATTTACTACTTTGCTATCAAGAGATAGCAGAACTTAGAATAGGTCGAACAGGCATGACATCTAAAAGAAACATGAGCACAAAAAAACAAGTATATCGCGCTGACAAAAAGACAAATTGGTTTGTCGCCCTAGTACTTTTTCTAATATCTATTGCTCTAATAGCCATAACAGGCCCCTTAGGTTTTATATATGGGCTGTTCCATTCACTTTTCACTAAAGGGTTTAAAGGTCTTGGGGCATATACCTTGAAAATCGCCATTTCAATAGATCAGTTAGGCAATGTGCTTATGCAATATTTACTAAACATTCTTTGGGTCAAAAAAGGAGGCTATAGGTTCGGCAATCGAGACGAGACCATATCGAGTGCCTTGGGAAGAAATAAAAAAATAGGCACCCTCACAGGATCTGGCAAAGCAATCGACTGGCTCTTGAATAGCATTGATCGAAATCATACACTAAACTCTATCGATTATTATATAGAACCATCGGAGCAAATAATCGATAAGCTGGCGTGGACCCATATCGTCGACGGGAAACTTTTGAGCACTCGGAGCAAGGGGCAATCCAAATACAATATTCCCGGAGGAAAGCGAAAAACCAACGAGGCCGATACCCAAACTCTTTTTCGTGAGATAAACGAAAAACTGCATATTGAGATTCAATTTTCATCTTTAAATTTTATAGGTATATTCGAAGCACAGACAGATAGTCACGAACCAGGCATTTTAGTGCATATGACCTGCTACTCGGCAAACTATAAAGGCAAGCTCCGCCCCGATTCGGAAATCGAGGAAATGGCATGGCTCCACTATAAAGACAGACATCTGGTCTCAGAGGTAGACAAATTAATCTTTGATTTTCTAAAGGACCAAGGTGTGCTTTTATAAATGGTTTTCTAAGTTTCCAAAACTTTTTGTTACTTTTGCGCAGCAAAATTATATAAAAATCTAATGAAAGTTCTCGGTATTGATATTGGCGGTTCTGGAATCAAAGGAGCTATTGTAAACTCTTTAACCGGAGAAATATTGACTGAACGATTTCGAATTCCTACCCCTCCTTCGAGAAGGCCTAAAGAAATGGCCAAGGTCGTAGCTGAAATTGTAAAGCATTTTGATTATAAAGGCCCAGTAGGTTGTGGATTTCCTACGGTAATAAAGCACGGAATTTGCAAATCGCCTGGTAATCTTCATGAAAAATGGAAAGGACTTAACGTCAAGGAGCTTTTTAGCGAAGCGACTGGGCTCCCAGTTACCGTGGTCAATGACGCAGATGCGGCGGGCTATGCCTCCATGAACTACGGCGTCGGAAAAGGAAAAAAAGGTCTCGTCGTAATGATAACTATTGGCACCGGATTGGGAAGTGGTGTCTTTTTAGACGGTGAACTTATTCCAAATTTTGAACTGGGTCAAATTCCGTACAAAAAATACAAAAAAATAGAATTGTGGGCAGCCGCTTCAGCAAAAGAACGAGAAGGCCTTGATTTTAAAACCTGGGGCAAACGCTTTAATAAATTCTTGGAATATGTTGAATTGATTATTGCACCCGATTTAATTATTCTCGGCGGTGGTACTTCAAAACACTTTGACCAGTTCAAAGACTGCATTACAATAGAAACTCCGGTAATACCTGCCGAACTACGTAACCATGCGGGAATTATAGGTGCAGCAGCAGCAGCATTGCATCAGGCTCCAAGGGACTAAAAGAAAAATTATTACAAGTAAACCACCTCGGGACAAGCCTGCCTGCCGGCATAAGCAGGTTAAACCCACTGGTGGGAATCAAAAGCCCCCAACTTAAATTTAAGTTG
>JASFYU010000038.1:0-5875 GCA_045046905.1 Flavobacteriaceae bacterium
ACTCCCTATTACGTTGTCTCCACAATATGACAATGAACTTCTTTACTCTTTAGCCTTGTGTTTGTCTCTCAAAGCGGCTGCAAATATATAACCGTTTTTTAAATTAAAAAGATAATTTCAATCTTTTTTAATCTTTTTTTTAAACTCTTTTTCAACATGCTACATGCTAGTAGTTTACATCACCATCTTAAAAATAAGGATTTTAAATTTAAGCTAATTACTTCACTTATGCAAGTGCTCATCATAGGATTTAAACCATTTTATTCACCTCAATCCGATAAATACCTACACTCTTAAACTATAAATTAGATATCTATCGTATGTTCCCACAACCAGACCAACAGCTCTAGAGTCATTTATACCAAAGTTAGGAACGGCCCTAAAACATAATCGCTGACTATTGTAAGCATAGATAGCAAGTGTTATCTTTGCGAACTTATCGATAGAAAATGACAATAAAGATTACATTACCCGACGGCACAATAAAAGAATTCTCTAAAGGAAGCACTCCGATGGCCGTAGCCAAAAGCATTAGTGAGGGTTTTGCGCGGAACGTTATCTCGGCAAAATTCAATGATACTATAGTCGAAACGGTTACTCCACTACAAGAAGATGGATCCTTGATACTATATACATGGAGCAACAAAGAAGGGAAAACAGCTTTTTGGCACTCTACATCACATATAGTAGCGCAGGCTATCGAAGAACTTTACCCTAGCGCGAAATTAACTATCGGCCCCGCAATCGAAAACGGATTCTACTATGATGTAGACTTTGGAGAGCATACCATTTCTGAAAAAAACTTTCCTGAAATAGAAAAAAGAGCCATAGAGATTGCACGCGGCAAACACGATTATAAACTGCGCCCCGTTTCAAAAGCCGACGCCTTAGCCCTATATACATCGCAGGGCAATGAATACAAGGTAGAATTAATCGAAAACTTGGAAGATGGCACGATAAGCTTCTGCGACCATGACACTTTTACCGACTTATGCCGGGGCGGACACATACCTAATACAGGTATCGTAAAGGCCATCAAAATTTTAAGTGTTGCTGGGGCCTATTGGAGGGGCAATGAGAACAACAAACAGCTTACCCGAGTATACGGCATTTCTTTTCCAAAACAGAAAGAGCTTACCGAATATCTAGAATTACTGGAAGAAGCCAAAAAACGTGACCATAGAAAACTAGGACGAGAACTCGAACTATTCACATTTTCGAAGAAAGTAGGGCAAGGTTTGCCCTTATGGCTACCCAAGGGTGCCGCCTTACGAGAACGCTTGGAACAGTTTCTTAAAAAAGCTCAAAAAAAAGCGGGTTATCAAACGGTGATTACACCACATATAGGGCAGAAAGAACTCTACGTCACCTCTGGTCACTATGAAAAATATGGCGCGGATAGTTTTCAGCCCATAAAAACGCCTAAAGAAGGTGAGGAGTTTTTGTTAAAACCTATGAACTGCCCTCATCACTGCGAGATATACAATTCTAAGCCATGGAGCTACAAAGACCTGCCACAACGCTTTGCAGAATTCGGTACGGTATACCGATACGAGCAAAGTGGCGAGCTACATGGGCTTACGCGGGTTCGCGGGTTCACACAAGATGATGCCCATATTTTCTGCACATCAGAACAGCTTGACCAAGAGTTTAAAAACGTTATCGACCTATCTATATATGTACTAGGTTCCTTGGGCTTTGATGATTTTACCGCCCAAGTATCCATACGAGATTTGGATACGCCCGAAAAATATATTGGATCAGTCGAGAATTGGGAAAAGGCCGAAAATGCCATTATCAATGCGGCCAAGGAAAAAGGACTCGATTTCGTGATTGAAAAAGGAGAGGCGGCATTTTACGGCCCGAAATTAGATTTCATGGTCAAGGATGCCCTAGGTAGGCGGTGGCAATTAGGAACCATTCAGGTCGATTACAACCTGCCCGAACGTTTTGAACTAACATACAAGGGTAGTGACAATCAACTTCATAGACCCGTAATGATTCATCGAGCACCCTTCGGAAGCATGGAGCGTTTCATCGCCCTTTTACTGGAGCATACCGGTGGAAATTTCCCCTTATGGCTTATTCCTGAACAAGCCATTATATTGCCTGTCAGCGAGAAATACGAAAAATATGCAGAAAAAGTTTTAAAATCACTAGAAAATAACGAAATTCGCGCCCTCATTGATGACAGGAATGAAACGGTCGGAAAGAAAATACGAGAAGCGGAAATGAATAAAATTCCGTTTATGCTTATCGTTGGAGGAAATGAGGAGGAGGCGAATACCATCTCTGTTCGCAGACACGGCGGAGATGATTTTGGAGCAATTTCGGTCACTGATTTTATCGACTTGGTAACTACCGAAATAAATAGTACCTTAAAGTCGTTTTAAAAAAAAGAATTTTAATTAAAAACTACGAGTCATAGCAATACGAAAAAGATTTAGGCCCCAACCTAGGCGGGAAAATAAAAACCCCCACAAAATCAATGCGAGGATTATCTCCCCTAATGTTAGATTGGTCGGAGATAATTTAGATGTAGGTGTTTATCCATTGGCGGAAGCAATGGCAAAGTCTGAAGAGTTGGGATTAGACCTGGTAGAGATCTCACCGAAAGCCGATCCTCCTGTTTGTAAAATTATAGATTACAAAAAATTTCTATACGAACAGAAGAAGCGTGAGAAGATAATGAAGGCGAAGGCTTCGAAAGTAGTCGTCAAAGAAATCAGATTCGGACCAAATACCGATGATCATGATTACGCCTTTAAAAAGAAACACGCCGAAAAATTCTTGAAAGATGGATCCAAATTAAAAGCTTATGTCTTTTTTAAAGGGCGCTCTATCGTTTACAAGGATCAAGGAGAGATTTTGTTATTGCGTTTGGCTTCTGAACTCGAAGAATGGGGTAAGGTAGAACAAATGCCGAGATTGGAAGGAAAGCGAATGACCATGTTCATCGCCCCGAAAACAAAAAAATAGCGACCCATTATTGTTCGCTATTATATAAGAAACTAAACGCTGCTCGCCTTATCGCGGGCAGCGTTTAATATGTCTTTTCAACTGAGCACATAGTGACGGTTCTAAAGAAATTAGTAAAATTTAGTGAGATTAAATTAATAAATAGGAAAAATGCCTAAACAGAAAACAAAATCCAGTGCCAAAAAGCGATTTAAGCTTACCGGTAGTGGTAAAATCAAAAGAAAGCACGCTTTTAAAAGTCATATTTTGACGAAAAAGTCTAAAAAGCGCAAGCTTAAGTTAACACATGACGGCTTGGTTCACCAAGCAGATGTTAACAGTATTAAAGAACAATTACGCTTAAAGTAATTCTTCTTTAAAGGTAAATTAATAATAACCATGGAGTTAGGCAAGATATTTTAAAAGAGTCGATTATCGACCGCCTACTACAAAAACAATTTAAATTATGCCAAGATCAGTAAATGCAGTTGCTTCAAGAGCCAGAAGAAAAAAGGTGATGAAGCAAGCCAAAGGGTATTTCGGAAGACGTAAAAACGTTTGGACGGTTGCCAAAAATGCGGTTGAAAAAGCAATGTTATATGCGTATAGAGACCGAAGAACCAAAAAGAGAAATTTTCGTGCCCTATGGATCACCCGTATCAATGCAGGTGCCCGATTACACGGAATGTCTTATTCACAATTCATGGGTAAGGTAAAAGTCAATAATATCGAATTGAACCGAAAGGTACTTGCCGATTTGGCCATGAACCACCCAGATGCTTTTAAAGCCGTCGTGGATAGAGTAAAATAGATATAGAATGTTCTCACTAATAAAAAAATCCGACCCGCTCATTAGCAGGTCGGATTTTTTATTAGGTATTATCTCATACTAATTTCATATTGACGGCATACCGTTTCCCCTGGCCTAAATAATGGGCGTACAGTTATTTCTAGGCCATTGCCTTACCGCTCTGTTGGTGGCTCTTACAGCCCATTTACCACCAAAATAAGTAATCGCCTTTGTCGCTTTGTCCTTTTTCCGCATGACAGTTAGATATTCTTTTTCTACTTTTGTAAAGATTATTCTACGACCAATTTCATTTTAAATTCTTGGTTAACATTCAATTTGTATACTAAAGGAATAACTTCAAATCCTGGTTCAGTATTAAATACTCTTTTCTGATTCTTATACAAAATTGGTGGGTAATTAGCCTGTATCGATAAAACACCATTCTGCTTTTGCACTTCAACATCATTGGCTTTGATTGTAAATGGTTCATCACTTTTAGATATAACCGGTAAGATATATTCCAAGAGTAACTGCTTACCTTTTGAAGAAGTATTTAACGTTATTTCGACAGCATTTTTGGTGAAATGATAATCGAATTGGTAACTTACCTTACTGTTTTTTGGTTCTTTTTGGGTTTTACTTACTAGCTTGCCCGTAACTTTAATAAAAAGTTCATCTGCGGTATTTTTGTATTCAATTTGCGCATTAAAATCTTTCACGCTATAGTACGTTTCACCATCAATTTCCATTTTTAACATGGGGGTTGGTGACATTTGAACCGGATCAAAATTCATTTGAATATTAGTAGGCTCCCTATTGGTAACACCTATTAAGCAGGAGGCGAGTACAGGTCCTATTTTCTCGTTCCACAACAAGGTTAATGCTCCTCCACTAGCATTGGCTACATAATAATTTTCTGTGACCCAATCATTAATTGTAAATGTACTTCTCCAGGGTCCTTTTGCCGCCAACCAGGTTCTGATTTCTTTGAATTCCTTAACACCATCGGCATTTTCTCTTGGTAATTTTATTCTTTTTTGAGGAACCTGTACACCAGAGTTTAGTACCGTTGCCAATGCTTTGGCATGGCAAAATGTATGATGGTTGCATGGTAAAACGCCACGACTTACATAATGTGGCCCGCCGTAGAGTAATCCGTTATCCGTACATGCTTCTAAGAGCTCCAGATTTCTTAATGATGCCTCTGCAAATTCAGGATATTCATCTCCCAAAATACCATATCCTGCCTGACACCCATCTGAGGTTCTACTTCCCCAATAGGTCCATTTATAATTTCGTGAGCCCCAGCTATTATCCCAAGCACCATCAGGTATCATAAAATGCAAATGACTTTTCAACGCTTTTACAAGAATTTCTTTAACCTCTACATCATGAACAATTTCTGCATATAACAAAAGATTAGGAATACTTTCTTCAACATTATACCCCACATCAATGGGCCTAGAGCCATTAGCAGTAATACCTCGATAGGGTTTTCCTTCACCATATAATAAGGTGTTTTCTTCAGAAAAATAGGTGATAGCTTCATGCGCAAGTTCGCGAGCTCTCTTACTATATTTTTTGTCATTTAAAACCTCTCCGGCAACGGCTAATGCTCCTGCTGCAGAAACAGGATAATTGATTACTGGTTTATTGTTAAATGCCAAATTGTTATATACCCAATCTGATGCCGTTCTCAATTGTTCTTTCCACTCTTTTAAAGTTTCAGCATCGAGTAAATGCCCATGATACCTTATGGCCTCGCCGAGTGCTATTACAGAAAAAGTGGTCGTGTAATTCCAGGTCGTTATAATAGGATCGTTTCCCCAACTTCCGTCAGGCCTGACTACATGCTTAGACCAATTTTGCAATTTTACAGCGGCATCGAGATATTTTTTCTTACCTGTAAGATCTGCCATGGTCATTAATGGATACACCGCATCAAAACATCGACCATGAATTCTTGAACAACTCGGACAAATAAGCCCGCCTTCGATACCAGCACCCATATCTTGGGTAACTTGTAACTTAAGCATGCCGTCGCTCCATTTTTCTAAAAGATCAAAATAAGGATTATTAGCTATACGTTCTTTGGCAACTAGTTTATTTTGATTACTATTTTCTTTA
>JASFYU010000039.1:0-31333 GCA_045046905.1 Flavobacteriaceae bacterium
TGGGAACGGGTGTCGTCCCAAAAGCCGTTCAGGAAGGCCTGGCGGAAGCTACTTGGTACCAACCTTCAATTCCCAGAGAAAAAATGAGGGAACTTTTAGTGCGAAAAGACGGTCCGGCCATTCGCGATACGCTAATTTGGTTCGCTTTGCTTATCGGATTTGGTTATGGTATTTATGTGCTTTGGGGTACATGGTGGGTCGTCATTCCCATTATGCTCTATAGCGTAATTTACGCTTCCACTTCCGATTCGCGTTGGCATGAGAGTAGTCACGGTACCCCTTTCAAGACCGATTGGATGAACAATTGGCTTTATGAAATTGCTTCCTTTATGGTCTTTCGGCAATCGGTGCCTTGGCGATGGAGCCATACAAGGCACCATAGCGATACCCTTGTCGTGGGTAGAGATCCAGAGATTGCGGTACCACGCCCTCCCAACATCAAGCGAATGCTATTAGGTCTTGTGGGTTTAAAAAACGGCCCCATGGAAGCCCGCAAGATGTTGATGCACGTTGTGGGCAAAATTGAAAAGCAGGAGAAAACCTACATTCCCGAATCTGAATATGGTAAGGTTTTCTTTATCGCCAGGGTATATATGGGAATCTATTTGACCGTCATCGGTCTTGCGATTTATTTTCAGACCTGGTTGCCATTGTTCTACATCGGGTTGCCCACGCTGTTGGGTTCATATCTATTGACTATTTATTCATTGACGCAGCACGCTGGGCTTCAGGAAAACGTTCTCGACCATCGGTTGAATTCGCGTACCATATATATGAACCGCATCAATCGATTCCTCTATTGGAACATGAACTATCATGTTGAGCACCATATATTTCCGTTGGTGCCTTATCACAACCTTCCGAAACTGCACGAATTGATTAAGGATTACTGTCCGAAACCGTACAACGGATTGATAGAGACCTATAAGGAAATCATACCGGCCTTATTGAAACAGATTAAAGACCCCTACTATTACGTAAAACGTGAACTACCAATCGTTCCAGAAAGTGAACCGGAACAACAGGTACATAGGTTCGTTGGACGTGTGGAAGACCAAGTAAATGGAATAGTCAAAGTTTGCACCACAGAAGATCTTGCCGAAGGTGAGGTAGTACGTTTTGATTGTGACGAGGATACCTACGCGATTTACAAAACCGATGGGGGTAAGTACTATGCCACAGACGGCATTTGTACCCATGGTAGCACACATTTGGCCGAAGGTCTTGTTATTGGCGAACTTATTGAGTGTCCGAAACATAATGGTCGTTTCAGTATTGTGGATGGCTCCGTACAACGTGCCCCCGTTTGTGCAGGACTCAGAACCTATACCGTAACCGAAGAAAAAGGCACAATTTGGATCAATCTGAATTCTGCGGGCGGTGCGGGCCTCAAAGAATCCGAACAGGCCGTACAATTTAAGGTAATCAGCAACGATAACGTGGCCACGTACATCAAAGAACTGGTTATTGAGCCTTTGTATACCGAAAAGATTTTTAGATACCGGTCTGGAGATTACATTCAACTGGAAATCCCTGCCTATCGCGCCACTTTTGCACAAATGCATATCAATGCCCCTTATAACATGGTCTGGAAAAATCAAAACCTCTTTCACCTGCACGTGAACAATATGACCAAGACCCGGAGAAACTATTCAATGGCAACGAACCCCAAGGTTGATAAACAGTTGCGTTTCAATGTGAGGATTGCGCTTCCGCCCGAAGGCCTCGTTTGCAGCGCGGGTATTGGCTCTTCTTATGTATATGGACTCAAACCGGGCGACACCATTAATGTGATGGGGCCGTTCGGGGATTTCCACCTGAAGGATACTGAAAAGGAAATGGTATATATTGGCGGAGGTGCGGGAATAGCACCTTTGCGTTCTCATTTATCCTATCTATTCGAAACTTTAAATACGGAACGAACAGTCACTTTTTGGTATGGGGCGCGCTCAAAACAGGAAATTTATTATGAGAATTATTTTAGGAAGTTGGAAGCGCAGTTTCCCAATTTCAGTTTTCATATCGCCCTATCGGATTCGCTTCCCAAAGATAATTGGAGCGGCCATACCGGATTTATCCATGAAGTGGTTCGGCGTGAATATTTGGAGGAACACGACCATCCGGAAGAGCTAGAATATTATCTCTGTGGCCCTCCGATGATGATACAGTCCGCAAAATTTATGCTTAAAAGTGAGTATTGTGTTGATGAAAAAAACATCGCCTACGACGAATTTTAATCTTTAGAGAAATGGAAAAAAGACCCTTCGGAAAAACAGGATTCATGACCACACCTATAGCCTTCGGTGCAATGCGGATTACGGAGAACGGGAAAGGTGTATCCGAAGCACTATTAAATGCACTAGAAAAAGGAATCAACTTTGTCGATACTGCTAGAAACTATGGAGAAAGCGAACGTATCGTTGGGGCAACTTTAAAGGAATGGAGCGGTAATCGTCCGTTCATAGCCACCAAGGTAAAACCACGCGACGTAACCAATTGGCGTTTTTACGTTCCATTGGAAGAACAATTTACTCCCGAAAGCATTACCGAGTCGGTCGAGACCAGCCTCAAAACGTTGGGCGTTGATTGTTTGGACCTCGTACAACTGCATCAATGGTACTATCTTTGGGGAGAACGTCCCGAATGGTTGGAAACCCTCAAAAAATTGCAATCGCAGGGAAAGTTACGTTTCATCGGGGTAAGTGCCCAAGACCATGAACATGATGCTGTTTTGAAACTCATTGACGAAAATACCGTCGATGCCGTGCAGCTATTTATGAACGTGTTTGAATCACGGCCGTTTGTAAGTGCCGTTCCGTTATGTGAACAAAGGGGTGTCGGGGTCATTGCCCGTTGTATCTATGACCACTCGGGTTCGTTGGCCGTTGGGGGCAATAGAGAAGTGCTCACACAAGATGTAAAAATGTCCAACGCCTCCTCGGAAATCGTTATGGAATATATCAATCGCATTGAAAAACTGAAAACCGAAATTTGCATACCGCATGGTATGACCCTTTCAGAACTGGCGGTGCGCTTCGCATTGAGCGGCAGAGCAGTATCAAACGTAACCACATCAATGTCGTCACCAAAACGCGTAGACCAGGCTATAGATGCTGCCAAAAAGGGGCCATTGCCCGAAGCTGTTTTTCAACAGGTATGTCGCGAACATGTGTGGGTAAAGAATTTCTACTACTTTAGCAAGTCAACCGTCGAAGGCAACAAAACCAAATAAATGGAGGGTGGAATTACCAAAGTAAGTCTGGTATTCGACGATGGTTTTATCAAAAGCTGTCTTCGTATAGCTGAAATATTCGAGGCCCGTAACCTATCGGCAACATTTGCTGTGCTTGTCAACCATGAAGGTTTTATGCCAGATTTTTCCAAAGGTGATTTCGACCTTTGGAACCAATTACAAAATCGTGGTCACGTGATTCATCCGCACGGTTTTGACCATGCTGATTTGTCTAAAATTCCTTTTAAGGAAGCCAAGGCCAAAATAGATGCCTGCTTGGATTATTTTACAGACCACCTAAGTGGTTTTGATGTAAAAAAAAGTGTCTACCATCTTACGTACAACCGATCTACCCACGAAGTGGATGCCTATCTGCTGTCGAAAGTCAGGGCGATCCGTACCACCGGTATCGAAGGCAAGGTGGGTTCGGGTATGAATGGCAAAACCGAAATAGAAAGTAGAATATTCAACTGTTCTTGGTACGGACCCGAGCCTTGTGGCGAACACTTTATGGACACTATAAAGATAGCTGAGAAAAAGCAACCTGAAATGATGCTATATATGCTTCATGGACTAGATGATGAAGGCTGGGGGTCAATCCGAAGTGATTCGCTAGAACGAGCCTTGGATTACATCATTCGTTCACCCTTATTGAATTTCGCTGATCTTTCTGCTTGAAGAATTTCAGTAAACTATCTGCATAATTACTCTTTAGCTAACATATAGATTTACGATACAGAGGTATCAAAAAAATGCATACTCAAAGTCCCGGACAGGCACCATTTACGGTAATGATAATAGACCGACTGCCAGGTCAGCACTTTTTCGTCGAACAGCGCCTTGACCGGCAACTGGTTCCATTGTGCCCCTGATTTAAGCTTGTACAGTATCGCATTGACGATCTCGGCCAAGGGCACCGTCGGGGGGAAACCCCGTTTTGTTCTAGGAATATATGAGACAATCTCCATTTCTATTATATCTTTGTGGAGTACAGTGTACATATAGGGTTGTGCTTGAATATTTTACGTGTGGTAACGCAAATATCCACAACCCTTTCTTTCGATCCAAAAAAAGCTTAAACCACTTCATATATTTAACTGTCCTGTACTGTCTGATTTTGTTATTAAAAAAAAGTTAATCTAGATTTTCCTTTTTTATATCGAATTACCTATCCCAACAAGCACTACAGATAATAAGATTACAACAACCCCTATGGTTATCGTCCATTTGGTTTTTGTTGCGACACCCTTCCATTCTTTGCGATAAATCCCCCACATGTTAGCGGTTAGTATGATGGTTGACATGTGCAATATCCATGAACTGGCACCATTTCCCAATTTACTTTCTCCCATTCCGTAGAAAAAGAATTGTAAAAACCAGATACCTCCTGCTAAGGCAGAGAACATAATATTCTTTGCTATAGGGGTGGACTTATTTGTGAAATTTGTATAGGATTTATTTTTGACACTTAAAATAGTAGTCCAAATTAAATTGGTGGTGACCCCACCCCAAAGAATAACCACAAAAGTTACATTGTTTTGATACAGCGGATTAAAACCTGCTTCTACTGCAGCGTCTGCTAAGGGTTTTCCTGCCTCTATTCCGAAATTAAAAAAAGAACTCAGAATTCCTGAGAGTACACCAATGGCAAGGCCTTTATATAAACTGAATTCAGCAATCGTTTTTTTCTTTTCTTCTTCAGAAAGTTCGTTTTCTTTCATCATTCCTGCTTTCCCGGAAATAGCAATACCAATCAAACAAACCAGCACCCCTAAAAGTACCAATTGCCCCCCAGACGTTGCCATCATATCTGTAAATGAAATTTTCCCCTCCGTCGGATTCAGGTTATAGTAAATCGAAGGAACGATTGCCCCAAACGCTGCACAAAACCCAAGTACAACGGAGTTTCCTAAAGACATTCCAAGGTATCTTATGCCGAGTCCATATGACAAGCCTCCAACTCCCCAAAGAAGGCCCATGAGAAAGGTAAAAGTTACGATGTCATTGGAGCTTGCTGCAATAATATCCATAAAACTGGGTACCGTTAACCATGCGGCTAAGGGGGGTATAATTAGCCACGAAAATGTTCCGCCAACTATCCAGTAACTTTCCCATGCCCATCCTTTAACTTTGTTGTAAGGCATGTAAAAACTTCCTGATGCGATCCCTCCAATTGTATGGAATATGATTCCTAATATTGCTTGCATATAATTGTGTTATTTATAATTAATTGTTGTAGGTATAGTAAGCGGCAATGTTAACCATGCTAATCCCACCTGCCTCTTCATATGGCTTATACTGTTACCTTCAGGTGCGTCGTAAAACATTGCGAGTCGTTTACCAACCTGTACTACTGATGGAAGTCCAATACATTTTTTTGACCAGTTACATTTGGTGTACCCAAATAGAACATGTGCCACTGGTCATCATCAAGATAGGTCACACCATAAGCAGCAGATTTCAAGTCGTCTTCACCGGTTTTGCCAAAATCAAGGATCGGCCTTTTTTTTTCAATTTATAAGGTCTTTGCTTGTGACAAGGGAATTTAGCCACCCTTTTGGGCCTGCTGCATCGTAGTGCATATAGTAAGTCCCTTTGTCTTCGAAAAGCCAAACATCCCGGGTTCCAAGTATATCGCATTTGTCAGGTCCATCACCAAATCGGAGCACAATTCCATGATCTTTTGCATCCATTCTTAACATTGCTTCTGTCCGGCCGTCAGCATATTTTTGAGCAGTTACTGAAAAGGTTGAGATTAAGACCATTACAACTATAAAAAACTTTTGCATTTCTCTTCGTTATTAATTAGGCTATGTTCTAAAATACGGCTGAACTAGTGCCTGTTCTCCACATTTCCCATGCGGACTGCCCTGCAAGGGCATAATGGGCAAAGGCCCTGAGCCGTTGGTTGTTGTTCTTTATCCGCTCCATTACCATGAACCAGTTCAATTCGTATTGTTTTTGTTAAAAGATTGTGTTCTGAAATGGTTGCATGTGCTGAGACTGCAAAGAACAGCACCCATAAGATTAAGATATTTCGCATAGCTTTTTTAAATTTTTACTTTGTTTAAGTACTTAATTGATTTAGTAACTCAAGAAGCCGCATTGTTTCCGAAACATTATCAGTTCTGTTGCATCCCTCCCAATCTACATGCACATATTCCAGACATGTAAATCCTAAAAATCCTATTTCTTTAAATCGGGATACAATAGTCCCAAAATCAATTTCATTTTCGCTTACCATGGTTTGAAGCTTTCCTTTTGCACCTCCTCTGGCATGAAAATGCGAGGCATACGGAATCAATGGGTGGACAGATTCATTGGTTTGGCCCTGATAAATAAAATGGCCATAATCCAGTGTTAGGGTAATTCCGGGACAATCTTCGATAAATTTCAAAGTGCTAACAGCATCTGGTAATATAGAACCAACATGTGGTTCGATAGCGTAAACGAGGCCGTAATCTTTGGCTTTTTCTACCCTCCAGAAAGTTTCTTCACAAGCTCTTTTCCAATCATCTTTATTTGTTTGACCTTCATGCAATACTCCTGGCAAGCCTGTCATATGCACACAACCCAGAGTTTTGGTGAACTCTAAAATCTTTTGAAAAATAGTTCGATTGCTTGCTCGGATAGCCTTATCTGGTGTATTTGCTGCTGCTACCGGTGGATCTACACCCGTTTGCAAAAAAACATCTGCAGGTTCAAGTCCAATTTCCATAAGTTCATGAGCAAGTCGCTTTCCTTCTCCAATAGGGTTTTTCGCAATATGGCTGGGGAAATGGTGCGATCGCCCTTCAAAAACACCAAGATCCACGGCATCAATCCCTAACAGTTTAATTAACTGTAGCACTTTATTATGCGGGAGTAATGGAAAAGTGAAATCAGCACACGAGTATTTATTTTTCATGATATCCATGGTTTATTTTTTTGTTTACGGCTCTCTAGATGGCAAACGCCAATGGTCTCCCAAGCCTTGTTTGATGATATTTCTCCCATGATGAATTGCTGTAGCGGAACGCCTGCTTTTTCTTGCAATGGAACATAGCCATTGTATCTCGGACGAATCAATGCACGCTCATGTGACAAATAACTATCTGAAAGAAACCCACCTGTAAAATCTTTTAAATTTTCGGAATCCCATGCTTCTTTCCGAACGGGTTGCCCACCAGCATAGGTATAAATTTTAGACTGTACTTCTGAACTCGCACAGTACAATGAAAAATCGAGTGCCAGTTCAGTCTCTTTGCATCCCGAAGAAATCGAAATCCCCGTACCCCCTAAAATACTTCTCAACGGACTGCCATTGAGCTGGATCAAATTGCCATATCGCAGGGGCTTTTCAGTAAAAGACGACCTGCAATAATTACCGTAACTATAGGCAAATGGACAATAGGAAAACCTGTCTTCCAAAGTCATTAATTCTGCAATTTTGATTGGATTCCAATTGCGTATTTCTCTTGGCATGGGTTCTGCCAGACGCTTTAGCAATGACATCGCCTCAATGGCCTTTCCTTTTTCGGCAATAATATCTGAATTTTCAAAAGGATGTGCCTCCAATGCATGAAGCAGCATTAACCAGTTTAAAAACAAGTCTGCTCCAAATCCGGGCATGACCACATGTTTTTTGTCTGCCAATGAAATTAAATCATCCCAATTATTAGGTAATTTCAAGTCATTTCTGCGCATCAAATCTGGTCTCCAACTTGGAACCGGGGTAGCTCCATCAATAGGAATAGCCATTAATTTATTATTGAAAACATAACTCTCAAAAGATGCCCCTAGACAATTTTGTTCCAGATCATTCCATTGATCTTTAGTCATGTGTTTTTTTTGATCGATAATCAGGTTGCGGTCAAAACAAAATTCAGCCCATGGATGATCAATGACTATCAGGTCATATTCGTTTATAAGCTGGTCTATTGGTTTGTGCCCAAATTCGTCAAGTGTACGCTTGTCCCAATGAATACGAACTCCAGGATTCAGTTCCTCGTATCGTTGGGATACCGCGACTAATGGTGGGAATGCCCTGCTGTGATCCCATGTTATACCCTTAATGGTTTTCATAGTTCTATATTTTTATAAAGGAGGGTTCTTAAAATCACTTTTTTATTATAATTTAAAATCATCATCCACAGCTTTGATTTCATAGCTTCCTGCTTGAAATTCAAATACAATAAAATCGCCTGATTTTGAATCATATGAGTTCTTGCTGTTAGCACCAATTAATTTCCCACTCCCCATATATCCAATTAAATATATTCTAATTCTTCAAGTTTAAACTTCAAAATTAAATCGTTATCTGAAAGTTCAAATTTTGTCAATTTATTAATCCAGTTAAAATCTTTTAAATTCAATTTATTTTTTAAAAATACTTATCTCCATTATTGAGTGTTTATAATCGAGAATGAATGTTTACCTGAACTTACATTATCAACCATACAATAGTTTCCTAAGCGTTCCGCATTAATTATTTCTCCATCCATTAGCGCATCGTATTTTTCCGAAATTACCGGAAGAAATACCTTTCCGGTTGTATTTCCCGGAATCATAATATTAAGGTGAAAATGCTTTCCTTCCTGTGTTTCAAAGTCGACTAAAACATCTCCACGTATGGTCGGCAATTTTACTTTGGCGAAAGTCAGGTTACCCGGTTGGGGTTTAATCGAGATCTTTCCAAAACCTGCTTCCAGTGGTTCTATGCCCATCAGTTTTCTTGGTATTATATGTGCTGGAGAAGCACTCCACGCATGGCTCCATCCATAATATTTGGGCATGTATTTTACATCCCAGGCCTCAGTAGTCATGGTAGAACCTACCGCTATCATATGCATCCAACTGCGGTCTGTTTCAGCGGTTAAAAGTTCCAGAGCATAGTCACCTTCGCCAGCAATATATAAGGCCTCCATTAAATAATTGGCTCCATAAACACCGGTTGCCATTCCTTTGGATTTTATGTACTCAACAACTGTTGGTTTGTTTTTTTCAGGAACCAATCCAAAAGCCAAGGGGAACAAATTTGCATGTATAGACGAGTGAGAAGAACCAATTCCATCTATATACAAACCGTCCTTATTTAAAAAATAATCGTTGAATATCTTTTTGAAATTATTAGCTCGATTCGTAAAAAACTTGACATCTTCAACCTTCCCTGTGGCTTTTGCCATCTCCGATAACAATATTAAACAACGGTAATGAAATGCATTCACTACCGAATTAAAAGTTTCAAACTCAAAATTATCTGTTTCTCCTCCATCTCCAAAACCCTGAGGCTCCCGTTGTAATTTTCCGTGTGGCCAGTCAACAATATCATGAATACTGTCACCAATAAAATTAATCGAATTTAATAACTCTTTGGTTTGAAGCTCTGCTAAGGTGCTTATCAACCCATTTTCGGTGGTCAGTGCGACAAGTGATTTAGCCCTCAATACCGGATAGTATTTTTCAATTAATTCAGTATTGCCAGTATGCAAATAATCGGCATAGGCCATAAAAACGCTGTGCATAATCCATTCAGTTGGCCAGGTTGCATGAAAGAAAAGATTTTCAGTGCTGTACCGTTGAATTTTAAATTCCCGGTCTAAAGCATAATGAGACATTTGCTGGATATAACAATCGGCTTCATACATCATTCGCTCTCTTTGGCTATTGGCATAATCGCCATTAAAAGTATTTGCAATTGTAGAATACTTACACAAATTATATACTGCGTTCAGCTTTTCATTAGATGAAGAGAAATAAGATGCATCAGTATTATGCTTATAGGTTAAGGCCTTTTGTTCTATCTTGTTTACACTAAATTGTTGCGGCCCTATAATAATTTCGCAATACCTAAATGGAACAACCTCCGGCATATTCTCTGGTAATTTTTGACTATGTGGGTAATTAGAAGAATATCTCGGTATTTTTAAAATATAATCATGCGTACCCTTTTTAATCTTTAATGAATATTGCTCGAAAATTATTCCACCGCCAGGCTCCTTATCAATGTTATTGCCAATTGCTTTTTCACCTAAATTTATAACTATTTTAGTTGCATATTCTTGCTTTTCATTCCCGGTAATATTCAATTTTAGATAAGCAAAGGCCGCTTTTCCAAAATCGTAAAAAATCATTGTATCGCTAGCAACCATGTGCGTTGGGGCATTTCCCTGAAATTGTATCGGATGCCTGTCTTCATATGTCAAATACGGTTCTCCATTAGTATCAAACTGTTCAAATATTTTTCGCTCTCCCGGCCAGCTTTTATCAGTATTGGTTTCGAATAGAGAGGTGTTAAATTTTTGATTTTCACTCCAGTTAGTAGGTTTATCTGTACCATCCCATATTTTCACTTTCCACCAATAAGAAGAATTTGATTGAAGAAGCTTACCCTTGTAAACAATATTGATTGACCGATTAGAATTTATTTTTTCTGAACTCCAAAAATCACCTTTATTTTCATCTAACAAGTCTTCAGAAGAAGCCACTAATATCTGATATGCTTTTTGGGTATTTGTAGGGACAATCCATCCAAAATTTGGAATCCTGTTGGAGATGAATGTAAGTTCAGGATTGGAAAGCAAATCGCACAGCAATCCGTAGGGAGCACTATCCTGGGTATCTTTATTCCTAACATCAATATTTCCACTAGCTTTATTAAGAACTTGAGCTTGAACAGATGAAAACAGCATGCATACAACTGAAATTAGTAGAAGGCATTTTTTGGTTTGAATATAATTTACATTCTTCATTGTTTAAAGTTTTTGATAATTTATTTTACTTGAATATCTAATTTGAAAAATTTAAAACGAATATAGTTCGGTCAGAGTGCAAGTACTATTCATCCACCTGTCGTCGGACAGGATTCTGGTCAACCTAATATAACCCCGGTCATAAATACTTAGTATGCCATTGCTCTGGCGGGAAAGATATCCTTGTTTGTTTTGATTTTCATCTAAGTGAACGTAGCTCTTCCGTACATCTTAATCATTTAATTCATATTTCTTTTATAAAGTTTAACACCATTAATATACCGCTCTTCCTCCTGTCATATCAAAAGTAAATCCGGTATTGAAGCTGGCTTCTTTTGAAACAATCCAGGCAGTCAGATTTGCGATTTCTTCCAATCGTCCGCATCGTTTCATCGGTATTTTATCTGTCATATATTTTACCTGATGCGATTCCATTTTCTGGACCATAGGAGTCATTATTGTAGCCGGTGCTATAGCATTAATGGTCACTCCCGATTCAGCATGTTCCTTCCCGGCAGCTTTTACCAAACCAATAACCCCAGCTTTTGAGGCAGAATAGGATGCCATTCCGGCATTACCTTCTTTTCCTGCAATTGAGGCAATTAGCACAATACGTCCATAATTATCTGGCAGCATATGTTTAAGTGCATATTTGGTTATAAGGAAAGATCCTGTTAAATTAACCTGACAAGTTTTTACAAAGTCAGCCGTTTCCACTTTATCAATCGTGATTCCGTTTGGCCCAACAATACCCGCTGAATTTACTACAATATTACAGCCTCCTTTCTCTTTAACTTTGTCAAAAGCTGCTTTTACCTCTTCTTCATTAGACACATCTGCGGAAACAAAGTCGGCATTATAACCCTTATCCCTAAGCGATTGAGACGCTTTCTGAGCTAAAGTTGCATCCCAGTCGAGAATCCAAATTTTGGCTCCTTCGCCAGCCAGTTTTTCGGCAATGGCCAATCCAATTCCGGTTCCACCTCCTGTGATCACGGCTGTTTGATTCTCAAATCGATTCATATATTTTTTATTTTTATTGTTGTATTATTCTTATCAGAAAGACAAGCCGCTTCTATTATTTTCATGGCAGCCAATCCGAGTTCACCTTTTGATCCATTGGGAGCCACACCGAGGCAGGCATCAATAAAATTCATAACCGGGGCTTTATCAGGATAGATTTCTTCAGCATCCAAATCCGGATATTCTTTAGGTTCACCATCAAAAGGGTGGTAGGCCATTGTACCCTTCCATAATTCTAGGAGCAATACACCTTTTGTGCCATATACCCTTACCTCGTAGTTTCGAATACTTGTTGGAGTGGCACCGGTGCTTGCCAGGGTGACCAATGCGCCATTGTCCATGGTAATGGTAAGTGCGTCATAAATGTCATTAACTGAACCGTCATAATCAAATTTGGCATAAACTTCCTCAGGCTGCGCTCCGGTAAGGAAACTTAAATAAGCTCCTGCATGCGATACCTGACAGTAAATCTGTCCACCTCCCGCAATTGACGGATCGTTATAGGAACCCTTATTTGGTTCGATATATACATCATTCATTCCATGGGTAGACGTGGTGTTAATTCCTTTGAGCAATTTATCTATTGGGTTCGTCATAAGGATCGAAACCATTTTGATATCGCCTAGAGCACCTTCTTTTATTAGTTTTTGGGCTTCAATTCCATGGCGGGTATAGTGCCATGGGCAGCTCACCAAAAATTGGAGCTTGTTTTTCGCCGCCAGATTACAAAGTTCCTGAGACTCAGCAACTGAAATGGTCATAGGCTTTTCTATCAGCACATGCTTGCCATTTTCCAGTGCAAATTTTGCATGCTCAAAGTGTACGTTTGGCGTAGAACTTACGATTACGGCATCCAAATCTTCCGCCAAAATCAGCGCCTTATAGTCGTCAAAAGCGAGGTCAGCACCGAAATCATGAGCAACTTGCTCGGCTTTTTCTATTTTGCGTTTATGCACCGCCCTTAAACGAGCTCTTCCATGTTGAATTATTCCCGGAATATGCGCACGCGTGGCCCACCATCCAGCACCTACGACTCCAATATTTAATAGGTTGGTATTGTTAGCCATTATAAGGAATCAATTTTTCTCTATTTAGTTCTACCCCAAAGCCGGGTTTTGTATCATCCAGAGTAATATGTCCATTTACAGGTAAGGGTTCACCTATAATTGTATCAAAGATCGGATGAAGTTCTTTACCTTCTCCTGTTGAAAGAAATTCAGCATAAGCACTATTGGTATTAGACATCACAAAATGATAATTATAAACTGAGGCTCCATGTGGAATCACTTGCATATCATAAGGCTTGGCCATGGCAGCAATCCTCCTTACAGCTGTTATGCCTCCTGCCCACTGGATTTCAGGTTGAATGATATCGGTAGCCCTGTTGGAGATGATATCATGAAATGCCTTGTAGTGATATTCAAGGTTTCCTGTTGCCAATTGAATAGACCCCAGACGTTCCCGTAAATAAGCGTTCTGATCAGTGGCCCATCCGTTTTGTAAAGGATCTTCGAACCATTTAACGTCATAGTCCTGAACTCGTTGCGCCAAGCGCGTGGCAAATTCCACATCCCATGACAAGTAACAATCGATCATGATTTCCATATCATCACCTAGGTTGGACCTGAGACTGGCGATAAGTTTTTCCATCTTCTTTACACCATCCCGTCCGCTTTCTGCGCCCCAGGGAGCTGCAATTTTCACTCCCATAAAGCCTCTGTCTTTCCAGTGGTCTACATAATCGGGATGAATGGTCACATAACAAGGTATTGTTTCTTTGGTTTTACCACCTAATAGTTTGTAAACAGGTATATTAAGTGATTTTGCAACCAAATCATAGAGTGCCAAATCAACACCTGCCATGGCCATATTGGTAATTCCACCCAGTCCATATGGCAAGGTCGAACGGTTCATCTGATCCCAGATCATTTCAATATTGAATGGATCCTGGCCAATTAAGAAACGCTTAAAATGCTTTTCGATCACGGCACAAGCGAATTCTCCACCTCCATAATTAACACAATGTCCTGTAATACCCTCATCAGTCTCGATTTCAATGGCGAAGGGATCCTGTCCTGGTCCCATCCAAGAAGAACGCACCTTTGAATATTCGGGATAAATAGACATAGGATTCGCAATTAAGGTCTGAGCTTGCCAACCACCCCCCCAATATTGAGACTCACCCATTGCCGCCCCACGGGCACCTGTATCTCCACTGCTAATGGTGTATAATTTAATTCCTGTAATTTTCATAATTTAATTCTTTAGATTCTTTTTATTCCCCAAATGCTTGTTGAATTGTTAGTGTTTTATGTTCAGTATAAGAATAGTGGCCAATGGCGGGCTTCTTTCCTGTTAAGTTATATGTAAGTTGAAGCAGGTTACAATCCCTGAATTTATTACTGTCCCGGCTATTATTTTTATACTTTGTCACCAACCGTATTGCATTCTTTTTATTCTGTTAGTTTTTTTATTCAACTTATAAAATTGTATTCTCCCGCTTTTACGTTGAAAATATTGACTCCATTTTCATTTTTATTAAAATCAACTCCTTCAGAATTTTCGGCAGACATACCGCTCTCTGTCACATTTTTACCAGGCACATAAACTGTAGCAGTTGTATTGGCAGGGATAACAACATTCATCGTTAAAACATCATCCTTTTTTTGCCAGTTGCTTTCAATAGTTCCGTACGGGCTTTCATACGTAGTATTAACCCATTCCAGAGTATGTGTATAAGGCTGAATAATAACAGACTTAAAACCGGGAGACCCTGCACGAATACCACCAAGACTACGGTAGAACCAGGCTCCTATGGGTCTGGCAAGAGAAGGCATCTGAACCAGTCCCCCTTGCCAGTTCTCCTTAACCTTTTCGGTCATCTTACTTATTCTTTTGCCACGTGGCCTAAGTGAATCTTCTACTTCCATATTATGGTCAGCATGTTGCATCAACTCTTTCTGGTAATCAAAAAGTTTCAGGTCGGATTGAATCCAGTTCGCTTGCCAATCATCTTGAGACAGCATACCCATAGTTAAGGAAGTGGGTGTTGACCATGCCGTCATTGTTCCGCTCGCATCGCTGATTCTAACCTTCCAAAAATATTGGGTTCTTAATTTCAATGCTGATCCATTGTAGGCTATATTGAGAGATTTATCCGATTCAACACTACCTGAATCCCATAGATCTCCTACGCCCTTATCCAATTTATCGAGCGAACTGGCAACAAGCACCTGGTATAAAGACTGTTTCTGTCCTCGTTGATTAGATTCGAGCGTCCAACTCAGTCGTGGTTTAGGCTCATCAATTCCCAGAGGATTTGTGAACTGTACACATTTTAGATTTGTAACTACGACACTCGACAGCTTATCTTCTGCTGCTTGCGCATTACATCCTGACCACAGTAATAAACCAAGTATACACGATGAAAACAACCCCAATAATTTCATTTTCTATGTATTTAATTTATAATGATACTTAGGAGATAGGTGGTCACAAACATATAATAATCACAAGTCAAAAAAAATAGACAGTTTGTCTAATTAAATACCCTAAATGTCTATTCTTGGAAATGGATATTTTTTTCGCTATTTATCAGAAGAATCACAAGCCGAGAATTGGAGAGTGCTCGTGTGACTCACCATCCGGTGCCTATAACCCCAATATTTAATAGTGGACTTACTATATTTAACTGGACATAAAGTTAAGAGCGTGTTCGCTTTTAAAATTAATTTTGAAAAATGTCAAGAGAAAAAAGGAATTACACGGTAGAGTTTAAACAAAAGGTTGTTGAACTGAGCTATGCCCGTGGCAGCGTTGTGGAGATATGCAGGGAGCTGGATATACTATAATCCCAGCTTGGAAGATGGCTGTTAAATCAAATACAATCACAAAAGAATTGATATTCCATTCTGACAGAGGAACTCAATATGCCAGTCATAGATTTACCAACATCCTAAAAAGTTATATTGGACAGGTAAAACAAAGTATGAGCAGAAAAGGGAATTGTTGGGATAATGCAGTAGCAGAATCGTTCTTTAAAAGCTTAAAGGTAGAATGGGTCTATAAACACAATTATGGACTTAGATCAGAAGCTGAGCTATCAATTTTTCAATGGATAGAAACTTGGTAAAACAGAAGAAGAATACATTCTTATTTAGGGTATAAAACTATAGAAGAATTTGAAACCGAAATGTCAAATCAAAAAGTAGCTGCATGACTCTTAACTAATTGTCCACTTTTTTATTGCAAGTCCATATTATTGTATATAGTATTATTTAGACATAGAGCAGAGGATATTGATTATGAAAAGAGTCTAGAAATGATACTTACCATAAACGGTTTGTTTTCAGCAATCTTGGTTACTTATTTTTTTAATCGAATTAGTCAAATTTGGACTTTAAAAAAAGAATATTTTGAAGAGGCAGTAAAACTATTTCAAAAAGTTACTGATTTTCGCAGGGGATGTTATAAACTCACTAGATATTACCAAGTATGGTTTAACGAAAAAGCAACAAAGAACTTGCTGGATTATGGTAAATATAAAAATCTAGACTACTGGGAATTTCATTATTCATCATTTTCTGATTCGGAGAAAGTGGACAAAGAGGTAATAACAAAAATCGTTGGACATAAAGACTTTGAAGAAGGTGCAACAGATGTATACCTAGGATTATTAAGTTTTGCCAGAAATCGGAAAAGCGAATTTTATGAACATGACTCAGGATTACATGGAGATTATCAAAGAAAACGAATTTATAGTCTGCATTTTACAAAAAAATGTATTGAAATAGGATATTTTGGGTGGTTATGGTATTGGTTTGATCATGATTATCATTTTAATAAATTACAATACATTAAGTGCTAAGACCCAAGTGGGAATAAAGAATGCTATTGGTAGAATTATTCAAAATACATTGGCAGATCACTTGACAACCGCCTGATGAGAGATATTTCTAATGATATGGAAGAGTTCTACATTAAAGAACTCCATGTTTTACTTCCATATTGCGTTTACTTTTTCCTGCCAAATTCAGAAATGAAGCATCAACTTGAATATGCATCAGCAGGGAGTAATCAAGTTACTATAAGCACAAATAATGGCATACAAGCTCGATTTGTAAAAGACCCAAAGGGAAATATCTATCTCTTGATTGACAATGTTGTTTATCCAATAGCATCTGAATTAGTTGCTGAAGCGAAAACCATAGACGAACTCGTCTTGAATTAGTAGACTCTTGGCGAAATTCAATTTTGTGTTACCCAAGCCTTAACCACCTTTGAAATTCCATTTAGTCAAAGCGAGACTACCTCCAATTAAAGCCAACACCACAAAACCATAAAACAATGCATCCCACCCCAATAAATCAGAAAAATAGGCGGCAACAAACGGTGAAAATAACTGACCTGCTGATCCTACACCATTAATAATACCAGCAGCCATGGCAGCACCTTTTTTTCCACCAATGTCCATTGCGGCAGCTCCGCTCAATATAGAATCCGCCCCATATGTCATTGCCCCGATCAGTCCTATATTTATACCAACTGCCAGCATACCCATCCCTGCAATTACAGGTTGAATTAAACAGAGTCCGGCCATAATGAATAACATTATAGCTGCAACCGGAAATCTTCGGGATTTAAGAAAGTAATCAGAAATATAGCCTGCGGCTATAACACCAAAAAAGCCGATCAATTCATAAACTGACGACAAGTAACCCGAATCTTGATTAGAATAGCTCAATGCTTCTACCATATACAAAGGGAGCCAGAATAGAAAAACATATCGAGTCAGTTTTAATACAAAATAGATAAAAGCTGCTACCCACAATTCACTTTTGGAAACAAGATTTTTTAGGACGTGGTACTGTTCACTTTTTGATTTATTCGAAACATGCACTTCCTCATCTTCCACCAATATTGGTAGCCCAACATCCGGTGGACGATTCCGTGTAAACAGGGCATACAAAAGAGTGATAATGGTAAGAACAATGGCAGGGGCAATAAATGCCCTTCTCCACCCCCAGCCTGTAAAAAATGTTTCATTGGTAGCCCAGTATGTAGCGAAAATGGTGGCCAGGAATGCGCCTATCACATAACATGTACTCCACCAAGACATTACAACCCCTCGTTCTGAATACTTAAACCAGGGAGTCATATTTTTGATCAAACCAGACCACCCAGTTGACTGACCCAGTCCGTTTGTGCCCATAAGAAAAACGAAGGCCATCAGGCTGCCTGTCATACCCATGGTAAAGTTGGCTACAAGGGCTATTGCCAGACCAATACTTACGATTATTCTAGGTCCGTACCTGTCAGACATATAACCACTTACAAATTGCCCGACCATATAGGCAAAACTATAAACCGTAAGCACCATGGCCAAGTCATTTTTTGTATAACCAAGTTCGTCGATGAAGATAGGCATGGTTACGCTGAAATTTTTTCTGCAGAAATAAAGCCCAGCATAACTCAGCCAAGTCAATGTGAAAATCCTATACCGCCAATTCTTCAAGGTCTTATTCATTTGTAATTCTTGTTTATAATTATATCAATGTTTTTTGGTACAAACTTCTAACACTTGGATTAGTTTCTTTGTTAGCGGACCTAAAGGAAGTACATCCGGAAACGGTCAGATTTCTTTTTAGGCGTCAGGGCAGATAAACCTATAAATTGAATATTTTTCATGCCTTTACTTTTTCCATCTTAGGGTCATATAGCGGACCAAATCGAATTTGACAAGAATGAAGCTTGCTTGCTACTTCAACTTCATATTCACCAGATTTGAGATAATCCGTGCTCACCCCATCTTTACGGCGAACATAGCCATATCCAATATTGGTATTTACTGTATAACCCCAACCACCACTAGTCAGATAACCTACAATCTCTCCATTACGATGTATGGTTTCACGCCCCAGCAAAATTACTTCCGGGTTGTCAACGACGAAGCAGCACATACGTTTTTGTAGGGCACGTTGCTTCTGTTTCTCCAAAAACTCCCGGCCTAAAAATGGAATATCCGTTTTCAACTTCGCAGCCCATCCGAGGCCAGCTTCCAGAGGGGTATGGTCTGGGGTAATGTCTGAACTCCAGACTCTATATCCCTTTTCTAGTCTCAATGATTCGATGGCACGGTACCCTGCATTGATGATGCCAAATTCCTTGCCCGCATCCATGATGGCATGATATACGTCAATTGCCGACTCTTTGGGTATATGTAGCTCCCAGCCTAACTCTCCAACGAATGTTACCCTTAGGGCCCTGACCAAGTGTCCGTTGAGTTTAATTTCTTTATGCGTGGCGAAGGGAAAAGAGGCATTGTTTAAATCGTCGCTACTGATCTTATTTAGCACTCTACGAGCATTTGGCCCCATTAAGGCAAAGGTGGCCAACTCTTCAGTCACATCCTTAAGTTCAACATTCATTCCTTTCGGTATATTGGCACTTATCCAAGCAAAGTCATGGTTTCTAAATCCGGTTCCTGTTACAATGTAGTATTCATCTTTGGCGATGCGCCCTACAGTTAAGTCACATTCTATACCACCTTTTGCATTCAACAATTGTGTGTAGATCAATGTACCTGAAGGCCGTGCTACGTTGTTGGCGCAAACCCATGAAAGCACCTGTTCGGCATCTGGTCCCTTTAGCACAAACTTAGCGAAGGAACTTTGATCGAATAGGGCTACCGCTTCACGGGTTGCCTTATGTTCTTCTCCTACAATCTCAAACCAATTTTGCCTACCGTAGGAGTATGAATCTTTTGCATTCGTACCTTCTGGGGCAAACCAATTTGGGCGTTCCCAACCAAGTTTGGACCCAAAACAAGCTCCCTTTTCTTTTAATATGTCATATATGGGAGACTTGAAAAAAGGTCTGCCGCGCTCGTGCTCCTCATGAGGCCAGCTCATGGTATAATGTTTACCATACATTTCCAGCGTGCGGTCATTTACAAATTTGGCATTTTTATGGACATGGCCAAATCTACGGATATCAACTGGCCAAAGATCCATACTTGGTTCGCCCGCCAAAACCCATTCGGCCAATTCTTTTCCTGCGCCTCCTCCAGCAGCGATACCAAAGGCATTAAATCCTGCACCTACAAAATAATTATTCACTTCGGGCGCTTCCCCCAATATAAAGTTGCCGTCTGGTGTAAAGGATTCCGGACCGTTGGTCAGTTTTCGGATCCCAATATCTTGAAGAGCGGGTAAACGGACAATAGCTTGCAACATCAGTTGTTCGAAATGATCCCAATTTGAATTGAGCAGGGCGAAGTAAAAATCTTTTGGTACACCTGACTTGGCCCACTGAATCGGGTTTGGCTCGTAGCCGCCTAATACCAACCCCCCCATTTCTTCTTTGTAGTAACATAGCCTATCGGGATCCCTCAGTGTTGGTAAATTGTGCGGTACCGCACCCTTGGGAAAGGGTTCGGTAAGCAGATACTGGTGTTCTACTGATATCAATGGAACATTTACACCGGCCATCTCACCAACTTCCTTGGCCCATTGACCGCAACAGTTTACCACCTTCTCACAGGTAATGTCACCATTTGTGGTATTGACCCCCGTAACCCGTCCGTTCTCTACCTTAATGCCAGTCACTCTTGTTTCTTCATAAATCGTCACTCCTCCCATTCGGGCACCTTTTGCCAGTGATTGGGTAATGTCCGAGGGTCCTGCTTCCCCGTCGGTAGGTAAAAAAGCAGCACCTACTACATCAGAAATATCCATCATCGGCCACAGGTCTTGTGCTTCTTTCGGACTTAATAGTTCCATTGGCATATTAAAACTTTTGGCCGTGGTTGCTTGCCGTTTCAGTTCGATCCAACGGTCTTTATTGCAAGCCAAGCGAAGGCCTCCGTTCATTTTCCATCCAGTGGCCAGCCCGGTTTCTGCTTCCAGGGTTTTGTACAAATCGACCGAATTGGTCAATACTTTGGTAATGTTGGCGGAGCTTCTCAGTTGTCCCACCAAACCTGCGGCATGCCAGGTAGAACCATTTGTTAACTGTCCTCCTTCTAGTAATATTACATCTTTGGCACCTAACTTGGCCAAGTGGTATGCCGTGCTACAGCCTATTATCCCACCACCAATTATTACTATTTCTGCGTGTGTTGGCAAATTCATATTATATAATTTGTTTTGTTAGTTTAAGAAGTTGTACTCGTCTTGAGTTAAATTTGGATCGAAAGAAAGGGCTACGGGTATTTATGTCGCTGAACATAAATGCCATAGCACATATGTACAAAGTACTTGACAAAGATAGTATAATGACCGAAATAGTCTCATATCTGTGGATACCGGTGCACGGTCCCGGTCTAAGAGCTCCCATTGCCGAGATTGTCAACGCCGTACTCTATAAGTTCAAAAGTGGGGTGCAATGGCATATGTTGCCAGTCTCGGAACTTTTCACGGGAGAGCCTCTCCACTACAAGACGGTTTTCGGCCATTACCACAAATGGTGCAAGGGCGGATCGTGGAAGGATTGTTGGGTGCAGTTCCTTTCAAGGAACAGGGCGAACATCGCCTTTCGAGCGGAGACCTTGACGGTAGCCATACCACGGCCATCAGAGGGAGCAAAGACGTGGAATGCCAGGGGAGGAAAAAGCGCAAGACCACCAATGCACCAATGCGTTTAAAAAAGGCCTCGGGAAAGAGGCTTAAATGACCTCGGTTTTCCAAGATCAAGGGGTTGCACAACGGTTACAGGTGTTATGTGAAACAGAGCCAAGTGGCTATTTAGGATAAGAGAATAATTATGGAAAAAAGCACAATTTGCTGATAAAAACCCAAATTATGCACAAATAAAAAAGCTTAAGGAGTAAAACTCTTTGAAGCCTTGCTATTACCGGCTCTTCTTTTTGGGCTCGAACCAAGGACCACCTGCATGATTTCAAGATACTAGAATAACTAGTAAATAATTATGGTTATGGGATTACAAAGTTTTAAATTATAAATAACAATATAAGCGATGAAAAAAAGAGAACTGGGAATAATAGGCATAGATGTATCTGAAATCGCTTTCAGAGGTGTTGAAATTGGAATACCTTACGGGATTGGAATAAAAAGCAAAGCTGATATGCTATCCCGTCATGAATCGATTAACCTATTGCATGAAGCCGTATAGGGGAATTAATTTTTTTGATACATCACGTATGTACGGAGTTAGTGAAGAGATTATGGGGCAGGCTTTTAAAAACAAAAGGGATCAAGTGGTCATTAATACCAAGTGCTGTAAACTTCGAGATAAGTATGGAGTTTTGCCTTCGTCAAAAAAAATAAAACAAATTATTGAAAAATCCTTAGAGGAAAGCCTTAGAGCCTTACAAGCCAATTATGTTGATGTTTATATGTTACATCAGGCAGACATAGGGATTCTGGAAAATGAAGAGATTGCCCAGACTTTTTTTCAGTTAAAAAAAAGGAGGTGATTCGTGCAACTGGAATTTCTACTTATTCTGTTGAAGAGACAAAGAAAACCATAGATAGGGGTAATTGGGATGTTGTTCAATTGCCTTATAATTTAATGGATCAATCACAAGAGGTTAATTTTTCTTTGGCAGAAAATAACAAAATTGGCATTATGGTTCGTTCCGTTTTATTTAAGGGAATTTTAAGCGAAAAGGGGAGGTCTTTGCATTCGGAATTAAAAGATGTTGAACAACACATTGCATTATATAAAGAATTGTGGAGTCAGCTCGGTTGTGATCTAGCTGTACTGGCAGTGAATTTTGTCTTATCTAAGAAGCAAGTTTCTTCAGTACTTATAGGCATTGATCGGTTAGAATATTTAGAAAAATCAATGGCTGTAGCAGATGGTAATTATTTAAATTCTGAATTATTGAATAGAGCAAAAGAACTAGAGTATCCAGATATTGATTTTTTAGATCTGGTTAATTGGGAAAGAAAGGGGTGGTTAACCTAACCCTTTCTGAACCCTTAAAAAGTATAAATATAATTTAAAGACATAAATAGTATGAAACGTAAAGTGAAAAAATTCAGCTTATTAAGTTTGATTCTTATTGTTACTGTACAATGTACAGATACCAATTTAACTAAATCAAATAAAGGAGTAAAACCTGAGGGTACCCAAATAGCAATAAATGAAAAGGCACAATACTTAGGGGATAGTACGCTAGGTGTTCGTAAAATAAAGGATGTTGTAATTTATAAGGATTCAATGTTCTTTTCGACATTTCCATCGGTGATAACACGACCGGATGGAGAGATATTGGTAGCATTTCGTAGGGCACCTGACCGTAAAATATTTGGAGAGAGTAAGACAAATCATGTTGATCCAAATAGCTATTTGGTAATGGTGAAATCAAGCGACAATGGAGAAACATGGACAAAAAAAGCCGAATTAATTTATTCCCATCCTTTTGGAGGTTCTCAAGACCCCTGTTTGTTACAGTTGAAAGACGGAACGCTTCTTTGTGCAAGTTATGGCTGGGCTTTTCTTAGACCAGATGGCTTATCAAACTTAAAGCAACCTAATTTTATTAACTCGGGGAACGCCGTTTTTTTAGGAGGCTATTTGGTTCGTTCTGATGATGGTGGAAAAAATTGGGGTGACGTTATATACCCTCCACATATTGAACCAGAAATATTTAATGATGCCTTCAGTAATCCAGTAGCTACATATAATAGAGGAGCATTATATGAGGCAAATGACGGTAAGATTTTGTGGATAGTAGCAGCGCATGATACCCCTACTAAAACTTCAAATCATCTTATCACATCAAAGGATAAAGGGTTAACCTGGGATTATGTTTCTCCGGTAGCAATTGACAGTAAAATATCATTTAATGAGGCATCAATAATTGAAACTCCTAAAGGCGATCTTGTAGGTTTTTTAAGAACCGAAAATTTTGAAGACCAAGCTGTCATTTCTCGTTCAACGGATGGGGGTAAAACTTTTAAATGGGAATCAATGGGTTTTCAGGGCCATCCTCTAAATGCTATGCGATTAAAGGATAATAGAGTTTTACTTACCTATGGCTACCGCCATAAACCATATGGGATACGTGCCCGTATTCTAAATTCAGAATGCACCGATTTTGCAACAGCTCCCGAGATTGTGCTTCGAGAGGATGGTGGTTCTACGGATATTGGTTATACCTGGGCAACCCAATACAATGATAATCAAGTTCTAGTAATCTACTATTTTAATCAAGAGAATGGCACACGTTATATTGCAGGTACAATTTTGGAAATAGAAAATAGGTAGTATATGGTTTTTTTGAAAATAATCAGATGTGTAATTTTGGTTGTAATAAGTGCCCAATTCTTTAGTTGTGAAAGACATAAAAAACCCTATGATTCAAAATCATTGGTTAAAATTGCTAAGGATAAGCTACAGTATGCCTTAGAAAATTCGAATGGATGGGAAAAGGTACACGCTACAGAATATATTCTTAATCTTGATTATTCAAATAATGTGCATGCTATTTTTATTGATGAGGAAAAGCAAAAAAGAGATGAACCTTATTACCGCATAGGAGTTTGGCGAGTATTAAATCAAGCGGCAATAACTTCAGTGGAAAAAAGTCAATGGCTAGATTCAATTTCAAAAGCCTTTGAAGAATATACTTCCCTTGATCGAATTCATGCTGCAGAATCTTTGGCAAAATTAAAAGTATCACCAAATACTATTTCCGTTGAGGTTACTGATTCAATTCTTAAGAGTACTCATAATCCAATGTGGACTTATACCTATTGGGGTACAGCATACACTTCTGAAAAGGAAATGTATCAGGTAAAAAATAAATTCATAGACATCATTTTAAACTCTAAAGAATCAACTTTAATTAAGAGAATAGCTCTATATGCATTATATAAAATGAAAAATATAAGTGTTCAGAATTGGGATTTATTGACTTCTAGAACATTGAACGAACCTAAGAATTCACCATTATATACAAGTTTTTTAACCTGTACACTGGTAAATACACCTAAAGATTCTTTGCAGTCTACACGAGTACTTAAATGCAAGAAAAAGTTAGAAAAACAAATATATTCCTCGAATAATAATGAGCTTTCTGCAGCACTGGCCGTATACCAAGATATTGCTAACGAAGAAGACCTACCTTTTCTCACCTCGTTTATGGAGAAGGGCGATAATGAGGATAGTATAGAAATAACAATGGCTTCTGCAAATGCAATTTTGAGTATTGTTAAGAGGGGAGATAGATTTTGAATAAGATCAAATGATATGATAAAATTAGGAATTATTGGAATGAGTGAGGGCAATGCTCATCCTCACTCATGGTCGGCCATAATAAATGGTTGCTATAATGCGGAAGAAATTGACAAAATGGGTTACCCAGCTGTGACCCACTACTAAAAGCGAATGAAGATACCTTGGGAGTCAGTGGGGTAAAAGTTACTTGTGTCTGGACCCAAGATAAAAACATTTCAGAAAGTATTGCAAAAAATGCAAAAATTGAAACCATTGCAAATAGCTTGGAAGAAATGACTAGCATGGTCGATGCTGTAATTCTGGCAAGGGATGATGCGAGAAACCATGTCGCTATGGCAAAGCCTTTCATCGATGCGGACTTCCCATTTTTATAGATAAACCACTAGCCATTACCGTTAAAGATTTAGAATATTTTTCAAATCAAAACGCTAAAGGAAAATTCATTATGCCCTGTTCTTCGATGCGTTATGCCAATGAATGTAGGATTGTTAAACAAGAACTAGCTTCTTTGGGCAGTTTGGAATTGGCCACTGCTGTCGGAAAAAAAGATTGGATCAAATATGGTGTCCATCTTCTGGAAGCTTTGTTTTCATTATTGGATGACCCGAAACGGTATCTGTAAAACACCTTGGAGAAACCGGAAAGGACATTGTCTATATTAAGTTTGAGAATGGGTTACTAGCCACCTTGCACCTTTTCATGGCCATATCGCCAACCTTTCAAGTTTCCTTGTTTGGACAAAAGGGATGGAGATTAATGGATATCAAAAATTCGTATTCCATGTTCAGGAACAATATCATAGAATTTGTCCGATCGGTGGAAGAGAATAAACCCAGGCTTCCATTTGAAAAAACAGAAATGATTATTAAAACCTTGATTGGAGCAATGGAAAGTCTCGAAAAAAAGGGTGAAACGGTGTATTTGTAATGGCAACCATTTAAAAATTTATAAAATGAACGCAAAAGATTTATTAAATTTAGAAGGAAAAGTTATTTTGGTTTCCGGCGGTGCAGGCTCGTATGGTAAAAGCATCGTAGAAGGGCTTGCCGAAGCGGGTGGAACAGCTATAATAGCATCCCGTAATTTAAAAAATGGACAGGTCGTAGCCGAAGCTTTTAGAGGTGAAGGACTAGATGTTCACGCCATGCAGGTAGGTCAAGGAATTCATGAATCTGTGTTGTCGCTCAAAAAAGAAATTTTGAAATTGTTCGGAAAGCTGCATGTGTTCGTAAACAACGCTGTTGCGCGTCCCATGAAAGGGTATGATGATTCAATAGAAAATTTTGCAGAATCCATGTGAATCAATGCAACTGGTATGATGGATATATAGCGTGAAATGTGTGAAATGTGTGAAATTATGGGGGAAAATGGAGGAAGTGTAATCAATATCAGTTCCATGATGGGTATGTACGGCCCCGACCTTTCAAATTATGAGGGAACCGATATGGGAAACCCTCCACCAGATTACTTTTTTCACAATGGCGGACTGATTAACCTCACTCGTTATCTCACAAAGATACTGACTAATAAAAATATCAGAGTCAATTGCGTAAGCCCGGGTGGGTTATTCAGTAACCAGCCAGAACGTTTCCTTGAAAATTACTATAAAAAGGTGCCTGCAGGTCGTTTGGCAAACAATGATGATATTAAAGGCTTGATGGTTCTTCTTGCATCCGATGCAGGAGCCTATATTAATGGTGAAAACATATTGATGGATGGCGGACTAAATGCCTGAGGTATAACAGAAATCATACCGATTCGATTATAAAATGGCGCATAAAAGACGTTATCATTTTTTTAGGACACCATGAATGATCTCAATAGCCTTTGATTCCTTTTATCTTGATATATATCCGAAACCGATATTATGAAAAAATACTACTGCTACTCTTTTTGTGACTAATCATCTGCTATTTGAGGTTGTAATTCAGCGATAAGAACCAATACCTCCAATACGTTCATGCCGTTTTTGTATTTGTTATCCGAACCCAGATCGTAAAAGAAACTGGTTAGACAATGTCCGACAATAGAATCCAGAAGAGGGATGCTTTGATTAGTGTGAGTCTAATGTTTTTGATTAGTGCAGCAGTTATGATTACAGCAGCAACTACATTGCATACCCAAGGGCTACCGATGAACAATGTGGTCGAAATGATTCCGTTATTGGAACCAATAGCAGGGAAGGCCGCACTGCTATTTTTTGTTATCGGTATCGTAGCTGTAGGACTCTCTTCCCATTTGCCTAATTTGCTTGTAATGCCATGGTTGATCATTGATTATAGAGAAGCAAAAACGACTACCAAGACTGTTCTCTACCGAATTACTCTGTGTGTTTTAACGATTATCAGTGTTTTAGGGGTTGCCTTAGGGTTTAAACCTGTGTTTATTATGTTACTGTCTCATGCATGCTTGGCAGTTGTATTACCAATAACCATTGCTTCAATACTATAACTTGAATTGCCAAAAGAGCTTAATGAAAGAATATGTAAATAAAAAAAGCGATTGGATCATACTCTTTGTCATTATGGTGTTTTCAATATATATGAGTGCTTTGGGTATAAGAGGTTTAATCATTGATTTGCCAAAATTATAAAAATGAAACTTGGATTAGGTTTATATAAGCACATGCTCAATGATGAGCATTATAAATTCGAAAACAGTGTGGCGCAACCCATATTGTTGCCCATTTAGTGTATTACTTCGGACACGAAAAGAATAGTAAGGCAAATCAACCTATAGGTGAAAATAAAGGTTGGGGGGCTGCAGGAAATGGAAAGATTTGGGACCTTGACCAATTATTGAAACTAAAAGAAGATAGAAATAAGCATGGTTTGATATTGGAGACCATATAGAATTTTGACCCTTTTGTGAGGTATGATATTTTGTTGGATGGCCCTAAAAAAGAAGAGCAGATAGAACTTGTAAAAGAGCAAATTAAGTTAGTTGGGGAAGCTGAAATTCCAATTTTCGGGTACAATTTTTCATTGGCCGGTGTGTCAAGCCGCAGTACTGGACCTTATATAAGAGGGAGTGCCGTTTCAGTAGGAATAGATGGTTTAGTAGATGAGACACCTATTCCGAATGGAATGGTCTGGAATATGGTGTGCGACCAAAATGCGCCTGAAGGATTTGTGCCACATATTGAGCACGATTAATTGTGGGCGCGTTTACAATATTTTCTCAATCATATTATTCTGGTGGCAGAGGAAGCAGGGGTTAAAATGGCCGCACATTCAGATGACCCACCGATGCCCTATGTAAGGGATACGCCAAGGCTAGTATATCAACCCCATTTGTATTAGGATTTAATTGATATGAAATCTATTCCTTCGCGTACCCTGAAATTTTGTCTTTGCTCCATTACTGAAATGACAGAGGGAGATGTTTATGAGGCAACGGAAAAATATAGCCGACAGGGCAAAATTGCTTATATCCATTTTAGAAACGTAAAAGGAAAAGTCTCTAACTATAAGGAGGTTTTTATAGATGAAGGCGACATCAACACGGCAAGAATTTTAAGAATATTGAAAAAAAACAATTTTAGTGGTGTACTGATTCCCGACCATACTCCACAAATGACCTGTGACGCTCCTTGGTATGAGGGCATGGCATATGCCATGGGGTATATGGGGTATATGAAAGCGGCAATGTTCAATGTAATGAACGGAGATAAATAATAGATGTCGTATAAATTATCTCTGAATTAGTTAAATCGTAGAATATGAACATCCTTAAAATCTTTTAGTACTTACCTCATCCACTCTTTTATCTTTAGACACAGGAAGTTCAGTATTTAACCCTAAATTTCTTCTAATGGAAGACATGACATCTTTTTGGTTTAAGTACTCCTCTTCAATTTCCGAGGTTTTATTAGCTTCGGAAACCATTAAGTTTATCATGGACCCTGCGCTCCGATTCTGAAAAACCATCAAGAACCCCATTGATACGACCCGTTCGTTGGGCAAAATCAAAGAGAAAATCTTCGATGGCATCAGTTTTATATTGAAAATTGGGCCAGTCTTTTTGTTGCCAATTGTATTTCATGAGCCGAATAAAAACAATATTCGACTCACTGTCTTTCTGCGATACCTAATCTAAGAATCGTCAGCTCATTTTAAACAAACAATATATTGTCTTTTGCGAAAAGAAATTGGAAGGAACAAAATCATTAAATAGCAGTAAACTACCTCGCGGTAATCTTCTCAGCCCTAAATCAAGGGTGACCTACAGACTACTAGCCTTAAGGGTTGACAAATAGGCAGCCAAATCACCTAAATCCTGATTTGTGAGACCTAAGGATGCCGCATTGGGCATAATGCCCGTTTTTATTTTTTCTTTGCTTTCGATGTCATCGGCTGCGATTACGATTTGTTTTCCGCTCATATCCTTGAGCACAGTGGTTTCTCCCTCTGAAAGAAGAAAACCGTAAAAGGCCTGTCCGCTTTTTGTCTTGACCATTATTGGTTCGTATCCGAATACAATAGCAGCATTCGGATTGATAATGGCATCGAGCAGTGCGGTCTTGTCAAATTTTTCGCCAATAGACGACAGATTGGGCCCAATAGCGCTCCCGGTCGTTCCGTTTTTATGGCATAAAGTGCATTTGGCTGCAAATATAGTTTCACCTTTGGTACTATCTTCTTTTAGGTTTAGGATAGTAGAGATGGAATACTGTTTCTCGCTCGGTTTTTTGAAATAGTTACTGGCTAGGGTACGGACTTCTAATTCAGGATTGTTGAAAATAGCATCTGAAATACCTTTGATGATCTTTTCGGAGAGCTGCTTTTCAGCGGCCAAATTTATCAAGAGACGCCCCCCGATTAAACTAGCTGCCATTTGTTTGCCTACCGCTATTCTTTCGACCTCGGACGCATTTTGATTTATAAGCGTTTCCCTTAGTTTTGCAATTTCTTCGGGAATATCAAAGGTTTCTCCAACTTCTGACTGCCAATCCCAGAGCGCATGCCAATCATTGGTCTTTCTGAAATCAAGCCACCAACTTGCCTTTGTTCTTACGGCATTGTCTGCACTTGATTTTTTTAGGTCGAACATAGCGGCGACGGCATCCTTGTCATCGATAAAGGCCAGGGCATCGACCGCCCGACTTTTAAAGTTTTTGGAGATGTCTTTTGCCAGTGCTCTTTTCTTCAACGCGGCAATGGCCGATTTTGGATGTATTCGCCAGACCAAGGAGGCAAAGGCATCCGTCCATTTGGTGGGGTCTTTGGGTTGGTCCATAAGCAGTTCCGCATAGGCAAGTTCTTCCTTGCCGTCCATAGCCATACCCAAAGCTTCAAGGTACCACGGATCTATACCGTCATAAGTCGTAAATAACACTTTGATTAACGATCCACTTTCTTCCCAAGGCAGATCGCGTAGAGAAATGGCAACTTCCCTACGCACTGATGATGCAGGGTCGTCAACTGATATGGCTGCGTAAGTTAATAGCGACCCATTATTTTTTAGGGTCCTATAGGCTACCACCCTTAATCGGGGATCAGCTTCATTTTTCAATAGATCTTCTACAATCGATTTTCCTTCGTCACCTAGTTTTGCCAACAACCAAACGGCCCGTGACCGATGATAAGGGTTGTCGGAGTCCAATATTTCCTTGACCTCGTCTATGACCTGTTCGCCTTGTGCCAGTAATTTTTCAAAACCAAGGCTTCTAACATTGATTGCCGGATTGAGAAGAGCGGTGATTTGTCCTTTAGTAGTTGTTAGATCTATTTCTGGGGTTTTCAGTTTTTTTCCTTTGGGAGTAATCCGATAAATTCGACCATAGCCTAAAGTGTCCATCATTTGGTGGCCCCCGACTACGGGGTCGTGCCAGTCGGCAATGTAAATGGCTCCATCGGTACCCACGGCTACATCACTCGGGCGAAACCATTTGCGTTTATCATCATCGATATCGTTCCAGACATAGCCTTCGGTAGATTCTTGGGTAGAGCTGATCAAATCACTTCTATTTAAAGCAAATCCCGCTCCTTGTTTTGAAGGCTGATAAGCAAAGATGACGTTGCGTCCGGCATCGGCACTAAGTAGCATTCCACGGTAGTCTGGGCCGAAGGCATCACCTTCGTAAACCACGACTCCGGTAGGGGATCCGGCCCTGGTATTGTCACCTGCGGGCATTACTCCG
>JASFYU010000040.1:0-4482 GCA_045046905.1 Flavobacteriaceae bacterium
CTATAAATGTTCTTCGTTTCATTGAAATTTTTTTAGAATTTTAAAGATATATTTTTTAGATTTAAAAAATGAATATATTCCCTGACAAACATAAACTTATTGAACTGGCACATTACCGCATGCCTTACGGAAAATACAAAGGACGGTATTTGGTAAATCTACCAGAAGCGTATCTAGTGTGGTATAACCGAAAGGGTTTTCCGAAAGGAAAATTAGGAGATCTACTACAATCAATGTTTGAGATAAAAGTAAACGGCCTTGAACCCATGATTCGTAAAATACAAAAAGAATTTCCGTTGTATTGAGGGTGTTTTTATCACAACTGTACTATCTTTGTATCCCGTAACAAATAACCCCGATCATGTCACAGACAAAGTATATTTTCGTTACGGGAGGCGTGACTTCTTCTCTAGGAAAAGGTATTATAGCAGCTTCACTTGCCAAGTTATTGCAAGCCAGAGGCTACAAGATTACTATTCAAAAATTAGACCCCTATATCAATGTGGATCCAGGTACATTGAACCCCTATGAACATGGAGAATGCTATGTCACTGATGATGGTGCCGAGACTGATTTGGATCTTGGGCATTATGAACGTTTTTTGAACGTAAAGACCTCTCAGGCGAATAATGTGACCACAGGCAGAATCTATCAAAGTGTCATTGAAAAGGAAAGACGGGGTGAGTTTCTAGGAAAGACCGTACAGGTGATCCCCCATATTACCAATGAGATAAAGGAACGCGTGCAGCTCTTGGGCAACAGTGGTGATTATGATATTGTCATTACCGAAATAGGAGGTACAGTCGGTGATATTGAGTCCTTACCTTATATAGAGTCCGTGCGTCAATTATTATGGGAACTCGGAGATGGTAACGGTATTGTTATTCACCTAACGCTTGTGCCTTACCTTTCCGCCGCCGGAGAACTGAAAACAAAACCTACGCAACACTCGGTAAAGACCTTGATGGAGAGTGGCATAAAGGCCGATATTTTGGTCTGCCGAACAGAGCATGAGATTTCCGATGAGATTAAAGACAAGTTGGCTCTGTTTTGCAATGTAAAACGAGAGGCGGTAATACAATCTATCGATGCGTCTACCATTTACGATGTGCCGATTATGATGCAGGAGGAAGGCCTTGATACCGTGACCCTTCAAAAATTGAACCTGCCTGATGATAAGATAACTGATTTAAGGCACTGGAAAGAATTTTTGAATAGACATAAAAACCCAAAGAATGAAGTTAGTATAGGTCTTATCGGTAAATATGTTGAATTACAGGACTCCTATAAATCTATCCTAGAATCCTTTATTCATGCAGGTGCAGCAAATGAGGTACGGGTAAATGTCAGGTCGATACATTCAGAATATATAACCGATAATGACATTGCGAAAAAATTACAAGGACTCGATGGTATTCTGGTGGCTCCGGGTTTTGGTGAACGGGGTATAGAAGGTAAAATCAATGCAGTACGGTATGCCAGGGAAAATGGAATTCCGTTTTTGGGAGTCTGTTTGGGTATGCAAATGGCAGTCATCGAATTTGCTAGGAATGTTTTAGGGCTAACAGATGCCAATTCGACCGAAATGGATAGTAATACTTCCCATCCAGTTATTAGTTTAATGCAGGATCAAAAAACTATTATCAATAAGGGCGGTACTATGCGTTTAGGAGCGTGGGACTGTGAATTATTGAAAGGAACTTTAGTACAAGAAGTTTACAATGGCGCTACAGAAATCTCTGAGAGACATCGTCATCGTTACGAATTCAATAATGATTATAAAGAACAATTTGAAGATGCCGGCCTAAAAGCTTCTGGGGTAAATAAGGAGACCGGTCTCGTAGAGATAGTCGAGCTTCCCGAACATCCTTGGTTTATTGGCGTACAATATCATCCAGAATATAAAAGTACGGTAGCCAGTCCTCATCCGTTGTTTGTGGGTTTTGTAAAAGCCGCTCTAAAGCACAAAAAGTAACAAACGAATGCCAGTATGGCATAAAACCCGTAATTGGACATATATTTGCTTGGCTAAAACCAAAGCTGTTTCGAAAGTCCATAAAATGGTCGTGCGCACTAACTGCAAGGGAGAGAAACAAGAAATGTAGGCCTAGCGGGTCTTTGAAAAAAGTAAATTGATTTAGATGGAAGAAAAGAAAATAGATATAAATTCTATAATCGGCTTCGTGCTTATTTTTGGAATTCTCATTTTTATGTTTTACCAAAATAAGCCTACTCCAGAGGAGGTAGAAGCAGAAAAGGCAAGACAAGAACAGGTCGAAACCCAATCTAAAGCTGAAGAAAATAAAGTTCAAGAGAGCGGGCAGCAAGAGGCCGTGGTCGTAAATATTCAAGATTCAACCGCAGTTGCCAATTATAAAAGCGCTATCGGTGCCTTTGGGTTTACAGCGCCTTCCGAGGGAATCACAAAATTAGAAAATGACCTAGTATATCTTGAGATAAGCAATAAGGGAGGTCAGATTATCGAGGCCAGTATGAAGCAGTTTCATACCTATGATTCTATTCCTGTATATTTGATAAAGGATGGTAATGCCTCTTTCGGGCTGAATTTTTCTACTTCTGATAATAGAGTCTTAAATACCAAAGACTTGTATTTTGAGCCCTCAATGTCTACTAATGGTGGTAATCAGGTGCTTTCAATGAAAGCCAAGGTTTCGACCAATAAATTTTTGGAGTTTCGATATGAAATGAAACCGAATGATTATTTGGTCGATTTCACCATTCGCTCTCAAGGCTTGAACGGCGTCTTTAATAACAGCAGACCCGTTACCTTAGAATGGAAATTAAAAGGAATACGCCATGATAAAAGTGTGGAGTATGAAAATAAGTATACTGAACTGACCTATAGCCACGAAGATGGTAAGATTGACTATTTGTCTCTTGGAAGTGATGATGATGAAACCGAGGTCGATGTGAAGTGGATGTCATATCGACAACATTTCTTTAGTTCGATATTGGCCCATAAGAGCAGTTTTGAAACGGTGGAATTCACTTCGAAAAACCTGGTCGAAGAGGAAAGCAAAGAAACAAGATTTACTAAGGAGTTTAGTTCTTCAGTTCCACTTGCTCTAGAAGGAGGTGAATTATCACAAAGCATGCATTGGTACTATGGCCCTACTGATGTTAAGGTCCTCGAATTATATGAAGATTTGGCTCTAGATGACTCTATTCCTTTCGGATGGGGCATTTTCGGATGGCTTAATCGGTACGTCTTTACACCCTTTTATTCTTTTTTAAGCTCTTCTTTGCCCTACGGGCTGGCCATAATTGTGATGACCATGATAGTGCGTTTGGCCATGTCACCAGTAACGTATAAGTCGTACTTGTCACAGGCCAAAATGAAAGTACTTAAACCAGAGATTGCCGAAATCAATGAGAAGTATAAAGATAATGCTGCGAAAAGGCAACAAGAAACTATGAAATTGAACAGTAAGGCAGGGGTAAACCCGATGAGCGGTTGTGTGCCGGCCTTATTACAAATGCCTATATTTTATGCATTGTTCATGTTCTTTCCGACTTCGTTTGCTTTGCGGCAGAAAGCATTTTTATGGGCGAATGATTTATCATCCTACGATACTATTATGGAGCTGCCGTTCTATATTCCGTTCTATGGAGACCATGTGAGTTTATTTCCAATACTGGCATCAATCGCTATTTTCTTTTATATGATGATGACCACAGGCCAGAATATGCCTACCCAACCAGGAATGCCTAATATGAAGTTCATCATGTATTTGATGCCCTTTATGATGTTAATCTTCTTTAATAACTACGCGAGTGGATTAAGTCTATACTATTTTATTTCAAACCTGATTACCATAGGTATCATGCTTGTCATCAAGAAATTTATTTTAGACGATGCCAAGATTCATGCCCAAATACAGGAAAATAAGAAGAAACCCAAAAAGGAGAACAAGTTTCAGCGTAAGATGCGCGAGATGATGGAGCAGGCAGAGGAACAGAAAAAAGCAGGAAAAAGATAATTCGTTTTTTTTTTAAATATCTCGATATTACTTAAAAATTTGTACTTCAAATCAGAGGTTATATTTGTATTCTGTACATTAAATATTAGGTCGAACTCAGATTCTTAGGATGCCGAGTTTTTGTCTTCTGTAGGGGTGTTTTAAATACGTATACAGGTTTTTTGAATGGCATATGGGATTATATGACGACTGTAGCTGTTTTATTTGGATAAACAGCTGGGTCAACAAAGGTCCAACCATAACTTGCACAAAGAAGTGTTCCATCTTTCAATTGTAATAAACAAGGGTCTTGAGATCCCCCAAAAGGATGAGCATAAATTAATTTTGGATTTTTGGTCCATGTTTCTACGTTATCGCTTGATTGTACCATTACCAAATAACTATTGGAATCAACATGGTCTGTTCCAGACTCTCCAAATATTTTACGATTGGGTGCTCACCGAAATGCCACTAATACTTCTCCGTCAGGCCTTGTTATTAC
>JASFYU010000041.1:0-86639 GCA_045046905.1 Flavobacteriaceae bacterium
AATTTTTATTAAATCAACAACCTCGACCCAAGGGTACGAGGTATGCTTCCGAAAAAACATTTATCATTTCGAGGCAAGCCTGCCTGCGGTAGGCAGGCCCCTAAGAATTAAACCCTCAACGAGGGATTAAATTGATACCCTATGCGTTTTCTTAAAATCAAGAACAATTTCACCTTTGACTTTTTTATCAAAAGATCTGTTTACACCTATTATGATAATATTCATAATATAACCAATAATCAAGATTTCTTCAATAAGGCTCCTTTTGACAAAAAATCTATTAAAAAAGTCGTAGTTGTCAATAATATACCGCCATACCTAGACGCAAGGCTTCATAAAGAGAAAATTACGTTCAAGCTCTTTAAGATTTATCATCTCGATGGTTTTTTAGCCGATATAAACGAGTATTCCAATCTTGATGAATACATGAAAGATCAATTTGGATCCAAAAGTAGGTCAGAAATGAGAAGGTATTTAAGGAGGTTAGAAACCTGTTTCTCTATTCAATATAAAATGTACTACGGAGAAATCACCAAAAAAGAATTTTCCTTCCTATTTGAGGAATTAAGAAAAATGATACAAAGAAGATTTTCACAAAGAGGAGATACACATCAAGGTTTAAAACACTGGGATTATCTAAAAAGTACTGTTTTCGAAATGATTCTTGAGAAAAAAGCATCTTTTTTTGTGATCTTCGATAAAGACCAACCTATCGATATATGCCTGAATTATCATCACCAGAATATTCTTCGCAATTATATACGATCATATGATATTGACTATTCTAAATTTCGCTTAGGTTATATTGATATTCTGAAGCAATTAGAATGGTGTTTTGAGAATAACCATTCTATCCTTGATTTATCCTATGGTGATTTGGCTTACAAGCGTACATGGTGTAATAAAGTGTATACATTCGAACAACATATCATATACAATGAACAGTATTTAAGCCAAAAAATATGGGCTTTTACAATAACTGTATTATTACAACTAAAATGGCTTTTAGAAAAAAGAGGAGTCCTAACTCTTTATTATAAATTAAGATCTCTTTTCAAAAGAAAAGCTGCAAAAAAAATGATTTATGAGGAAGCAATTTTTGAGGTTGAAGACATTTCGCATACTCCTTTGAATACTATTTCACTCTCCAAAATAAACAGTGCAGATGATATATACACCTTCATTCGAAAACCCATCTATAATTTTCAGTATCTTAACTTTGAGATTTCAGATGATATTACCATTTACAAAATAAATGACCACCCTAGTTCTTTCATCATCTCTGGTAAAAGAAAAAAACAAAAAATAACACAGAAAACTCACAACTAAGAATTGAAAAATAGTATAATTGCCTATGAACATTCATGTGCTAAATTTTCTAAATGATGTATTATTAAAAAAACGGATTTCTTCGTATTACACAAGAATAACAAATACGTTGTCACAGACTCCGTTTTTTGAACGTTCAGAGGAGGAAATCAAGAAAGAAGAAAATGTTTGTATCATTAATGATGTGCCCGAATATTTGAGTACTCAAGTACATCCTTTGCTTAAATTAAAAAAGGCAAATATGTATTATGGGTATATGATTAATCTAAATACCTATAAAAATTTCGAGGCATATTTGTTATCAAAATTTAGTACTAAAAGAAGGTCTAACCATAGAACCTGTAAAAAAAAGCTAGAGTTATGCTTTACTATTCAGTATAAAATGTATTATGGTGATATTTCTAAAAAAGATTACGACTATCTATTTGACCAACTCAGGCTCATGATTGAAAAAAGATTTATGGCCAAACAAATGAAATATCATGGTTGGGAAAAAATGAATATGTACAAGGAAGTCATGTACCCCTTGATTCTTGAAAAAAAAGCATGCCTATTCGTTATTTACAGTAACAAAAAACCTATTAGCATTTCCTTGAACCTTACAAGCCAAGACATTTATACAGGTTTTATGATGTCATTCGATATAGATTTCTCCAAATTTTATTTGGGCCTCATTAACATTCTAAAACAAGTGGAGTGGTGTTTTGATAATGATTTCAAGGCCTTTGATTTGATGAAAGGAGATTTGAGCTATAAAAAAAAGTTTACTGATACTACCTATCGTTATCAACGTCAAATAATATACCCTTCAGCTCACCTTTTTTATGATGTTATTGCACGTTTCATAGCTTTTAGAACAGAATCCTATTATCATTTATTACACCTTCTAAAAAAATGGAATATTCATCTGCTCTACAGAAAAATTAAAGGCTACATAAATGATATCTCAAAACAAAGCGTAGCTGTTAGTCGTCAGGATTTCTATATAGAGAACATTCCGAACATAGCTTCTGACAACAATCTTTACAAAATAAACATTGAGACTAACGCTTATGCCAAATTAAGAGCGCCCATATACACCTTCTTGTATTCTAATTCTGAAAATATTGAAAATATTGAAGTTTTTGAAATTGCAAAGGAATCATCATACTTGGTAAAAGGAAAAAAAAAGAGCATTGTAATCAATTATAACAGCTAATTTTTGTTGATGACAAAAGAAATAATAGACTTTTATTTTGGACTTTTTGAGAGAGGTGTCTTGCCTGAACTATATTCAAATATTTCATATTCTCACAATAATATTATTATAAGTCGTACTGAATGGTCAGAAGAAAAGAGCTTATCAGCAAACAAACCCGTTAGTCTTGTTAAATACGTTCCAGAATATTTGAAGCCTCATTTAAAAAAACATCTTAAAGCGATAAAATTTTTTGAAATCAAAGGATATGCAATTACTTTGAATGGAGTTACAAGCATAGAGGAATACTTGGCTGAACAAATAAAACGCAAACTCAGAATTTCTTTACTAAATCGAAAAAAACGTTTGGAACAATGCTTCAATATTAGATATGAGGTTTTTCATAACCACATTACTAAAGAAGAGTATTCAATTCTAATGGAAGCTTTACGCAAACTATTGGTCAGGAGATTTGAGCAAAGGAATGAGGTCAATGAACGACTGCTTGATTGGAATAAATATTATGATTTATTCTTCACTTTGATCAATACCAAAAAAGCTTCTTTATTCGTGATTTATGAAAGTAATAAACCTATAGCCCTTTCATTAAACTACCACTTTGACAAAGTATTTTTTGGTGCAATTTCTTCCTATGATATTGACTATGGGAAATTTGGATTAGGCCAAATCCTAGTTTATAAGCGCCTAGAATGGTGTATCGAACAAAAATTTGATGTTTTTGATATGAGCATGGGAAATCCTGATTATAAAAAAAAATGGTGCAATACCGTTTACGATTTTGAGCATCATATAGTCTATAGTCCTGATTCATTATCCTCATCTTTTTATGCCAAAAGTATTGCGATTCGAATGAGGACAAAGATGTATTTAAAATCTAAAAATATTCATATCCTTTATAAAAAAATAAAAACTAATCTGAAGGTCCTATCAAAAAATGATAAAGAACCAAATAACACTCGTGAAAGAATAAAATACACTATCGAGCCTGAAAACAACATAAAAACTTATAACAACTTAACCAAAGTCGATTATAATACAAGCAAATTTTCTTTCTTAAAACAATATGCTTGTGAGTTTCTATATGTAACTAAAGAACATATATTAAATACCGAGATATTTGAAGTTGAAAAAGAGAGAATATATGTAATAAAAGGAAAAGACCATAGTAGTAAAGTGATTTTCGAATTTCATAAAAACGCTAAAGCCTGATAACCTGAGTTCGACCTAATCTTTTTTACAGTTTAGGTCGAACTCAGGTTTATAAATACTTATCTACACTGTCAGTAAATTAAACCCTTTCCTTTGTTTCAACTCCTCTTGTAGTACCAATCTCAATAGAAGTAAACAAAATGTAACCTACAGGCCTTTAAATATACGACCTAGTCTAGCGTATATTCAATCCTCCTATTGACCTTATGTTCAGCTCCTGAACATTGTACCCCATCAATACATCTATTGGTAATTTGTGATTCGCCAAAGCCTTTAGCGAGTATTCGTTCTGTAGACATACCCGCTGAAACTATATATTTCACTACATTTTGAGCCCTACGTTCAGATAACCAATCATTATACTTCGATTTACCTCTTGAATCGGTATGGCCTTTTACCACTATAATTGTTTCAGGATACTTGTTCATGAAATCAACTAATTCATCGAGTTTTCCTTTATCCGAAGAAGTTAGGTAGGAGGAATTGAATGCGTAATGAACCTTACTTAAATTAGATAATTCATCAATTTTTCTTTTTTGTGCCTCTTCAGCCATTTGTTTTGCACTTTCAACAGCGGCCAATCTTGCATTTTCTTTTTCTTCTGCCAATCTTTCGGTCAAGGCAGCTGCTTCTTTGGCCAGATCAATGGCGGCTAAAGAATCTTGAACACGTTCTTGCTCTTCGATCAAAGCCAACTTTACTAGCCCCTTTTTAGTTAGTCCTTTCTTAATATTGAATCGATATAGACCACTAACCGCATATTGTAGATGATTGGTAGCCTTATCAGTATTCATGCTCCATTTTCCCGTTGAATTAAAGTCCAATCCAAACCGATCAGAGAACCAAGTTTTAAAACCAACAATACCGTTCATTGTTCCACGGCCTTGATTACTCGCCTTAGTGTAACCGACACCACCACCTACATAAGGATCGAACCATTTGGAGCCTCCCCATAGTTTATTCAAGGCATAAGTAACTCGAGAATCCACAGCATAATAATCAATATCATTTAGCAAAATCACTTTATCAACTTGTTTTCCTGCTTTGTATTTATTATAACTAGCGATGACCTCCAATCCTATACCACTAGAGAAATACCTTCCAATATTAAGACGGGAAGGAAACGGAACCATATTCCAATTATCGCCTATCGCAAAAGGCTGTTTCAACTGCTCTCCCGAGTCAACAACAGCATTAAACCCTAGGCCAACGACCCAAGAGCTTTGAACAATACTATCTTTTGATGTGAGTTTTAATTCTTCTTGTTCTTGAGAAGAAACCTGATTGAAGGTTAGGAAGACGATAATAAATAAAAATAGTGTACAATTTTTCATAGGTCTAAAGATTTGGGACAATTAGACTGTAAAATTATGGTATACCGAGCTATAGAAAAAAAAACAACTATGAACTGTTCTTATTTTCGATAGATAGTTTAACTGGCATAAATTACCGATGAATGTTAGTCGACCTCCTTAAAGACAATTTCTTTTGAGGTCAGTGGCAATTTGTAAATGCAAAAGGGGCTTATACTTGTAGTAAGCGATTCATCAGTATCATTTTTCTGAACAATCTCAAGAGTCATCTTTTCCCTTGTTTCCTCGAGAAAGTGTAAGCGCGACCATAACCCTTCATTTTGTTTTCCGTTGCAAAGGATGATGACCATATCTTTTGAAAAATCTATTTCAGGAACCAGAAGTCCTGGTTTACGTGTCTTGTTCACTTTTAAAAAAAAGCGCTTCAACCTCTTGTAGTCCTTTATAATAATAACCTCCGATGTATCAGAGCCGCTATAATTATCTTCTAGCACCAATGTTAGTACCGGATCAGTATACGAATCCATACTTTTTGAAGAGGTCTTCATCTGACCTTTACAGGATAAAAAAATTGTGGCCATTGCAATCAGCATCCACCTCATTTTAGCTATATGAGTTTTTAAACCTGCCCTTATATGCTTTTTCGTAAACCGCCTCATAAAGTGGTAGTACATTCAAAATATCAAATTTCAGGGCCGCCTGATAGGCATTCTCTTTGAACTCCTTTAACATTTTATCATTACCGAGAATCTTTAAGGCATTTTTCGCCATTTCATCAACATTACCAACATCGCTCAAAAAGCCTGTTACACCATGAAGGTTTACCTCAGGAATACCACCGGTATTACTAGATATTACTGCCACCCTGTTTATCATGGCCTCGAGTGCCGCCAAACCAAAACTTTCTGATTTAGAAGGCAATAGAAACAAATCTGAAAAGCAAAGAATCCTATCAATTTCATTGCTGTTTCCTAAAAACAACACTTTGTCTGATATACCCAGTTGTTCACATAAAAACTCGGCTTTTTCTTTTTCAGGCCCCTCTCCTACCATAATCAATTTGGCAGGCATTTCTTTTTGGACCTTATTGAAAATATGAATCACATCTTGAATGTGTTTCACCGGCCTGAAATTGCTAATATGGGTTATAATTTTCTCATCGTCACTTGCCATTAACGAACGTTGACAATCTGTAAAAGACAAACTGTATTTTGTTTTATCGATAAAGTTAGGAATAACAACTATCTCTTTCTTGATATCGAAAAGCTCTAATGTTTGTTCTTTGAGGCATGCAGAAACCGAAGTGACAATATCAGATTGATTGATGCTAAATGTAACCGCCGGTTTATAAAACGGATGCTTACCTACCAAGGTTATATCAGTACCATGCAAGGTAGTAATCATGGGAACATAGATATTCTCTTCTTCCAACATTTTTTTAGCCATATAACCGGCATAGGCATGGGGTATCGCATAGTGCACATGCAACAAATCGATATCATACAGCTTAATCGTGTCTACAAGCTTGCTTGATAATGCCAGTTCATAGGGTTGATAGTGAAAAAGAGGATATTCAGGTACATGAACTTCATGAAAGTGAATTCTTGTACTCAAAAGCTCCAAACGCACTGGTTGGCGGTAGGTAACAAAATGAATCTCATGCCCTCTATTAGCCAAGGCGATTCCTAATTCGGTTGCGACCACACCACTACCCCCAAAAGTAGGGTAACATACTATTGCTATCTTCATTACTCAAATTTAATACATACATACCCTATGTCGAGTATTGGATCCTTTATTTACATAAACTTTATGATTTTTACAGTGTCAAAACCCTAAGAACCTGAGTTTGACCTAATCTTTGTTTACAGTTTAGGTCGAACTCAGCTTAAGAAGTCAGAAGCGCATAAATTTAAAGCATAAACGCCCATCAAGGAACTTATTAATCGATTATGGCATCATAAATGGCTTGTTGAATCCTGGTTCGTAAACCTGACTTCACCAATAAGGTATTTGACGCCGAAGGATAGGTTCTATTAGATAAAAAAACATATACGATCTCCTCTTCGGGATCCGCCCAGGTATAGGTGCCTGTAAAACCACTATGGCCAAAACTTTTGCGAGAGACACAACCGCAAGTAGGCCCTTTTTTTTCTAATTGTGGCTTGTCGAAACCAACGCCTCTTCTCACCTTTTTATCACAAAAATAACAGGTATTGAATTTTTTTATGGTCCTGGTGCCCAAAAAACGGGTTCCTCCATAAAACCCTTGTTGAAGATACATTTGCATAATCTTGGCTACATCATTAGCGTTACTAAAGAGCCCTGCATGACCGCCTACCCCGCCTTGCATAGCGGCACCCATATCATGAACATAGCCTTGAACGGTCTGGTACCTGAAGTATTTATCTATCTCTGAAGGTACAATGGTATTTTTAGGAAATTTTCGCAACGGATTGTAACTGGTACTATATGCTCCGATTGGTTTATACAAAAAGTCATCGGCAAGCTTGTCTAAGCGTGTCTTATATATATCTTCAATATATTTTTTCATGACAAAATAGGCAACATCACTATATCTATATCGATTCGATTTTAGCCTTTGTCTTCCGATTCTATTATAAATAGAGTCTTTATAAGCATCAGCTAGGTAAAGATTATTAGTAACCTTGGTCGAAAAGCCATCAGAATGCACATTTCTATAAAACTCCGAAGAGGGTCTTCTTTTGTCATTCAGAGTACTTACATAAAAGGCAATCCAAGAGGGTAAACGACCATAATGCGACAATGCCTTTAATACCGTAACATCTTTAAGTTCAGAATCGGAATATTCAGGAATCAGATCTTGAAAAGTATTGTTCAAGGCTATTTTACCCTCTTCTTCCATCCTCATGATTACCGGCAGCGTAGCCAAAATTTTTGTAATCGACGCTAGGTCATAAATATGTTTCGGCGTGATACTATCATGAGATTCATAGGTAGGTTTTCCGAAACCCTTGCTGTAGACCACCTTTCCTTTTCTGGCAATCAATACTTGTGCCCCGGGGTACATCAAGGAATCAAGACCATCTTTTACCAATTTATCAACCAGTGCCAATTTAGAAGAACTCAAGCCCACGCGTTCCGGAAAACTGTACCCCAAACGCATTAACGGTTTTATTTGAATCCCCGTTTTTACCGGAAATTCATCATTTGCGGTTACAGGGAGTATTCCTTTTGAAGAAATAGCACCGAATAATAACTGAGCTGTTTTCTCCTGAGAGATTTTACTGTTCTGATAGGCCACCACTACCCCATCGATATTTTTAAACGAGTCAACAGCCAATAAAGCATAGGGGTTCGTAAAAATAGACAGTATAAGGTTCGAGCTTCTCTCCTTACCTATCTCTTCTAACCAGAGTAGTTCGCGTTTTGAGAATTTATATGACTTCCACGGACTCTCATTACTTTTATGATATCCGATGATAACTAGATTAAAATCTTTCAACTTATCTTTTAAAACGGCGATATCTTTGCCGTTAATCTGGGTAACCTTGGCATATTTGTTCAATTCTTCTACAAAAGGTTGGTTTTCGGCATCTCCAAATTTTACATAGGCGATTTTTTTGATTTCCAATCTTTTAATGCCTATTAATTGAAAATCATTCTTGACTACGGTAATTGCATTTTCAATAGCTTCTTCATAAACAAGGTCATCTTTCAGCGAATTAAGATCTTCATGCAGGTTCTTGAGCTTGATAGTTTTATACTCATGTAGCCCTACCTTGTATTTGGCCATCAATATTTTTTTTACCGAGCTTGCCAATCTCGCTTCGGTGATTCTTCCTTTATTATAAGCGTCAACAAGTCTCTCTTTGGCCTTCTCCAAATCTGTGGGCATTAACAAAATATCATTTCCCGCTAAAAAAGCCGATAGTTCGACTTCTCCATTTTGCCTGCCATTGGTCACAGCTTTCATATTTAAGGCATCGGTAAAAATCAAACCATTAAAACCCATTTGTTCTTTTAACAAACCCGAAATAATTTGCTCTGACAAGGAAGAGGGAATATCATCATTAAGCTCTAAACTAGGTACACTCAAATGAGCGACCATTATGCTGCTCAAACCTGCTTTTATCAATTCTCTGTATGGATAGAGCTCTACACTGTCTAAACGTTTCTTCGTGAAATTGATGACTGGCAAGGCATAGTGAGAATCGGTTGCCGTATCGCCATGACCAGGAAAGTGTTTGCCACTCGACAAAACCCCAGCACTTTCCATTCCCTTTAAAAAAGCAATGCCTTTCTGGGCCACATTTTCTCTATCCTCACCAAAAGAGCGATTTCCGATAATTGGATTTTGAGGATTTATGTTGATATCAATAACTGGAGCGAAATTAATATGTACCCCCAAACGTTTGGCATGCTCGCCTATACGCCTGCCTACTTTTTTGATAATTAAGCTATCCTTAATAGCGCCTAAAGTCATATTCCAAGGAAATGCATAGGTAGAATCTAATCGCATGGCTAGGCCCCATTCCGCATCCATTCCGATAAGCAAGGGTATTTTTGAAGCCTTTTGATAGTCATTAGTTAGTTTCGCCTGCCGTACAGGACCACCTGTAGAGAATATTACTCCTCCTATTTTATACCCTTCGATGAGCGACTTAATTTTATCGGTACTTGCCTTGCTTTGGTCAGATGAAACACTTAACATAAACAGTTGCCCTAGCTTTTCGTCCAATGACATTGCGCCGTACTTCGCATCTACCCATTCTTGTTGAGAAAGGCTATCTCGTGTAAGCAAAGGGTTTTTTTGAGCCTGAACGGGCACAGTCATTAAAAAAAATAAAAGGAGAACGGTAAAAAAACGCATATAAGATCAATCTATAGAAATAATTTTAAACGTAAACAATTCGTGCTTCTTATCCGAAATAGTGGGGTTTAATACCTCGCAGGACTGCCCCGAGATAACTCACTAGAGCCATCAAAACACAAACTACATAAAACGAGAATGCCAGCTTTCTGAGGCAGGCACCTCCCAATGCTCTTTATATTCTTGCTTATTGGCCACCAAATTATTGAAAACGATTGTACGCTTTGAAACCGCTTTTTGTTTGGCCATTTTCTTAAAATCAATCAGAGATTTATAAGCAATAAAATCTCCTTGTTTATACGATACGTTCATTTTGTCTAATAGTTCAAGATGATATTTCTTTTCTAAATGTTGGATGAAATGTACCGAGGCATCTATTGAGCATCCTGAGGCACCCGTCTGCGATTGATCCAAGGCCAATATGATAAAACGATTATATCGAATCTCATAAGCTGCCCTTAAATCACTACCATGGGCGGTCCAATCTTTAATAAAATCATTCAACCCATCTTGTACCTCGACCAGTTCCTCCTTGGTAAAGCTTCTGCTGCCTTGGTATACCCAAATTCTTGAATCATTCGGCAATGTATCAAAATCTACTAGCATATTTTCAAGTTTAAAATTTTAATCTCTTCAGTGAGTTTAATTCCCCGATGCCCTCCTACCGTTGGCAGGCACAACATCGAGATGATTAAGGCTATTCTCTTTTCTATGCCTCATGGGGCCTGCCTTGAGGGTATTAACTTTAAATCAGCTGCCCTGAAGTCGAGGTTTTATAAATCTTCTGCTGCGGCTATAAGTTCCGCTATATCCATTACAACAATTGAAGCTTCTTTTTCTTTATTTTTAATACCATCGGTCATCATGGTATTACAAAATGGGCAAGCGGCGGCAATAATATCGGGCTGGGTTTCCAATGCCTGTTCTGTGCGCTCTACATTTATGTCTTTAGTCCCTTTTTCAGGTTCTTTGAACATTTGAGCCCCGCCGGCACCACAGCACAAGCCCTTTTTTTTGCAATTCTTCATTTCTACCAACTCCGCATCAAGCTTCTTAATCAAACTCCTAGGGGCTTCATAAACGCCATTGGCCCTGCCCAAATAGCAGGGATCATGATAGGTTATCCGCTTGCCTTTGAACTTTCCCCCTTCCATCGAAATACGCCCTTCTTCCAACAATTGATTCAAAAATTGGGTATGGTGCACAACTTGATAATCCCCACCCAATCCTGGGTATTCATTTTTCAGGGTATTGAAGCAATGCGGACATGCCGTGACAATCTTCTTGATGCCATAGGCGTTCATTACCTCGATATTGGTTACCGCCTGCATCTGGAACAAAAACTCGTTTCCTGCCCTTTTTGCGGGGTCACCTGTACAACTTTCCTCTGTTCCCAAGACGGCAAAGCTAACATTGGCCTTATGAAGTATTTTCACGAAAGCCTTTGTAATCTTTTTTGCCCTGTCATCAAAACTTCCCGCACAGCCTACCCAAAATAATACTTCAGGCTCTTTACCGGCGGCAAAAAGTTCTGCCATCGTAGGTACTTTTAATTCATTTGACATAAAAGGGTTACTTTACTATGATTCTTGTTTCCAATTAAGCCTATCCATTTGATTAAAGGGCCATGGGGCTCCATTATTTTCTATATTGCCCATCATCTTATTCAGATCCGATGGTGCCGCCGATTGTTCCATGACCAAATACTGCCGCATATCCATAATAATTGAAAGTGGGTCTATACTTATTGGGCAGGCTTCTACACATGCGTTACAAGAGGTACATGCCCATAATTCCTCAGGGGTGATATAGTCACCTAACAATTGTTTACCATCATCTTCGAATTTTCCTTTATTGGCATCGATGTTCTTACCAACTTCCTCTAGTCTATCTCTGGTATCCATCATTATTTTCCTGGGCGATAGCTTTTTACCGGTCTGATTCGCAGGACATTCACTGGTACAACGACCACATTCAGTACAGGTATAGGCGTTGAGCAATTGCACCCAAGATAAATCCATTACATCGGAGGCTCCAAACTTTTCTACTGCTGCAGCGCCCTCAGCTGTTACAGCAAAGGGGTCTGCAGAAGGATCCATCATCAACCGTACTTCTCGAGTAACAGCGTCTAAGTTTTTAAATTTTCCTTGCGGACCAAGCTTTCCAAAATAAGTATTAGGAAAAGCCAAAAGAATATGTAAATGCTTTGAAAAATATAAATAATTTAAAAATATCAATATGCCTACGATATGCAGCCACCAGGCCGTTCGTTCTATCAAAATTAATGTAGAAACTGACATTTCATCGAAAAACTGAGCGATAAATTGACTTACAGGAAAAGATCCAGCCTTGGTATAGTAAATGACATCTAATTGTTGCAACTGATAATCGGCTGCATTCATGGTCAAAAATAGTAACATCAACACCATTTCGATGTATAGAATGAGGTTGCCATCTTTTTTAGGCCAGCCTTTCATTTCAGGCTTTATAAAACGTTTTAATCGAATAATATTCCTGCGGATCCAAAAGAGCATCACTGCAATTAACACCAATAGAGCTAATATCTCAAAAGAAGCAATGAGGAAATCGTAAAGTACCCCCAAGGGAGCAAAAATACGATGGGTGCCTAAAATACCATCGATAATAATCTCAAGAACTTCAATATTAATAATAATAAACCCGACGTATACAATGATATGAAGTAAGCCAGGAATTGGTCTCACTACCATTTTTGTTTGGCCCAAGGCAATTTTGGCCATATTCTTCCATCGTTGAGGCTTGTCATTACCGACCTCGACATCTTTTCCCAGTTTAATGTTACGAGAAATCTTTTTTATGTTCCTGATAAAATAGCCGCTTCCGGCGATAAGTATAATCGTGAACAAAATAATTGGAAAATATTCCATCTATTGGTCTTCTGTTTTTTTTGCGGGATCCTCCTCCGGAACAGTATATTCTTTTTGTTTTTTTCCAAATACCGATACGTTTACATATCGTTTGGGATTCAAACGAAAATCCTGTAACAATAAATCCAATTCTCTCGACGCATTATTCAAATTATCGTAGAGTTCTTCATTGTGCATCAATTTACCCAAGGTACCATCTCCTTTTTCTATTCGTGCTATCAACTTATCTAAATTGGCAACGGTAGACCCTAAACTAGCGAGGGTTCTACCCAGTCCGGCATTGTTTATCGAGTCTGAAAGTTTGGCGAAATTATCAGTAAGGGTTTTGAAATTGGTCAAAGAACTATCCAAATTTTCCTTATTATTCTTTAATATACTATTGAGAACCTCGGCACTGCCCTGAAGACTTTTCATCAAATCACTGAGACCTGAAATACTTTCACGCAAATCTCTTTTCGTACGAGCATCCAAAACGTCATTAACATTCATCATCAAAGAATCAGCATTGCTCACAGCACCTTCAATTTTCTGTTGCAAAGGCGTAAGACTTGTTTGCAGCAATTCAGTAAGCCCTGGCTTAGTGCTACTCAATAAGGTATCTCCAGATTTAACCATTGGAGCCCCATCGAAAACAGGTCGTATCTGTATTCCCTTGCCACCAATAATACCCGTATCATACAATTCGGCCTTACTATTGACTGAAAAGTCAAAATCATTATTCACTGTAAAAGTAACCAAGAGGTCGCCAGAGCTATCTTTGAACTTTATACCAAATACAGAACCCACGTTCAGCCCGTTGATAGATACTTGAGTACCCACTTGAAGTCCGCCTACATTTTTATAGACGGCATGCAATGTTTTGCTATCATCAAAAAGTGGTGTTGACTTAAGGTAACTAAACCCTAGTATAAACAACAGGATTCCTCCTACTACGATAATCCCCGTTTTTACTTCTCTAGATAATTTCAAAAAGATAGATTTTCTGTTCTTAACAAAATTAGAAATAAATTTCAGAAGATGGTCATTATTCCGAAACGTATTTGAGTGCTTCCTTTACCCGAATTCGCTCACCATCCTTATAGGCTACGATAAATGAGGATGGGTATCCTTTTATATCGGCATTAGACTTTAACATTTGAGCCGTTTTATATGAGTTTGTATTACCATATAAATACCTAAACATATTCTTATACGACTCTTTCGACATCCTCCCCAGCCCTTTAAAATTTCCTGTGTACAGTTCTAAATCTTTGGTACTGGCCAATATTTGCACCTTGAATACAATATTCACTGCAGTAGCAAGCTCTTCTTTTACCGTAGCTACCTCTTTGGGTTGCTCAGTTGATATGGTTTTCTCCTTTAGTACCGGTGGCGGTATGCTTTTTTCTAATTTCTCCTTGACCACGACAACTTTAGGTGTTTCCTCTACTTTAATCGGCAGTTTTATAGTTTCGTTCTCCTTGGCATCTAATTTCACCGGCTCCGCTTGTTCGACCGCCTTTATAGCATTGTTTGCCTGCTCCTGGGCAACTTCTTTTATTTTTACGTCCTCTCTTGAAGAAACCGGAGGCAATGAAGCGTTTGTTGTTTTTGTTTGTAAAATAGCGGGGCGTACGCCATTCTTATATTTCATTATTGCATCGGCAATGGCCTTACCCATTTCTGATTGACCTTTTTTTGAGTTTAAATATGCTCCCTCATCCTTGTTGGTAAGAAAACCTGTCTCGACCAAAACACTGGGCATAAATGTTTGATGCAATACAATAAAACCAGCCTGCTTTACCTTGCGATTATTACGCTTCAACTGGCCCGAAAAATTATCTTGCATATCTTTGGCCAAGCTAATACTCTGATCCAAGAACTCTTCTTGCATGATGGTAAGACCAATAATAGATTCAGGGGAGTTTATATCATAATCGGCATAACGTGTCTCATAATTATCCTCGAGATAAATAACAGAATTCTCTTTCTTGGCAATTTCGAAATTCTGCTTATTGGCATGTAGCCCCAACACAAAAGTTCCTGCCCCGTGAGCATCTGAAGTATGAGAGTCACAGTGTACTGAAACAAAAAGGTCCGCATTGGCCTTATTGGCTATCTCACCCCTAACAAACAAATCGACAAAAGTGTCGTCTTTTCTGGTATAAATCACTTTCACGCCAGGGTTCTTTTCCAAAATAGCACCTACTCTTAGCACAATATTCAGCGCTATATTTTTCTCCAAATAGCCATTTCCTAGATTCCCGGGATCATGTCCTCCATGGCCCGCATCCAAAACAATTATGAACTCATCGGCATTTTCTAGGGTATTAGTATTTTTACCAAATGATATTAATAATAGGGCCAGTATCGAAACCGGGATAAAAACAAACACTTTCAATCTCATATTAGCTAGGTATTTTAGAACGCTCTTTATGGTTAAATTTATTGTAATACCCTATAAAGGGAACAAAAAATATATGTAAGTTTGATCTCTAGTATAAATAGCTATCAGGACCACCAAACCTTTACAAAAATAGGATATATAGCTTTGCAATCAAACAAACATCATTTACTTTTCCTATTACTGCTATTCATTGGCATATTCTCCTTATCGGCTCAGGAAGATGGCTTAATTCTGCTACCCATTAATATCGAAGGAGACACTATTACGGCGCCTCTTTTTCCCGATCCCCAATTAAATCAGGTTGCCATAGATTCGGCAAAAATTGATTCAACCAACGCTAGACCTTCATTACTAGTCGGAGAATTAACGTACAAGGCCAAAGATTACGTCAAATTAAGCCAAAAGGATCAAAAAATATATCTGTATAATGAAGCCGAAATAAATTATCAAGATACCGAACTTAAGGCCGGTGTCATTACAATGGACTATATAAAGAACGAAGTATATGCTGGCCGATTAAAGGACTCATTGGGTAATTATACACAGACCCCCTATTTTAAACAGGGAGACAATATTGTAATTCCGGATTCTATCAGGTTTAATTTTGACACCAAGAAAGCCTTGATATGGAATTCTCGTACAGAACAACAGGCTGGTATCGGATCATTGGGAAGCGATGCGATGAAGGTGTATGCAGAGATTACAAAAAAAGAGAATGATTCAGTCTACTTTTTAAGTGAAGGTAAATTGACCACTTCTAAGGACACTATAAACCCCGATTATTATATTCGGATAAGAAAAGCCAAATTTGTTCCTAAAAAAAAGGTGATTGCCGGGTTTAGCAACCTCTACATTGCCGATGTGCCCACCCCTATTTTTATGCCATTTGCCTATTTTCCATTGACGGTAGGTCGAACCGCTGGTCTTATGATGCCTACTTTTGGCAATGACCCCAACCGAGGGTATTTTTTGCAGAACGGAGGCTATTATTTTCCTATTAACGACTATGTAGACCTTACCTTGACTGGTGATTTTTATACCAATGGCAGTTATGGTTTCAGAACGCAATCGATTTACACCAAAAGGTACCGGTATCGCGGAAACATTAATTTCAGATATGAGAATCTGGTAACTAGTCAAAAAGGGTTTAGCGACTACTCTAGAAACACAATATACAACATACAGATATCACACTCTCAGGACACAAAAGCGAGTCCAAATTCACGGTTTTCAGCCTCGGTGAATTTAGGAAGCAGTTCATATTATCAAAATTCATTGTTACAAAGAAATTTACCCAATACACAGAACAACACCCTAAGTTCCTCTATTTCATATTCAAAGACTTTTCCTGCCTACCCCTCAGTAAACACGAGTCTTACCATGACTCACAGCCAAAATACCCGAACAGAAAAAATAGACATGACCTTACCCACCCTTCAGGCCAGTATGGAACGTATTTTTCCGTTTGCAAAAAGAGATGGCATAAAAAAAGGGCTCTTACAAAATATCAATTTTCAATATGACCTGAACGCTCGCAATAGCCTTACCACCAATGATGATGATTTTTTAAGCGCTCGTATGTTCGATAATGCCAGAGTGGGCGTAAGACATCGAATACCTATTAGCACCAATTTTAAAGTCGCGAAGTTTTTCAGTGTTAGTGTCGGCGGAAACTACGAGGATGTTTGGTCATTGGAAACCTTTGGAAAACGGTTCGATGCCGACCAGAACAAGGTCGTAACCGATACCATTAGCGGCTTCGACCGTTATAATAAATATAATTTTAGTGCCAGCATAGGCACCACCCTGTACGGAACTTTTATTCGAGGTGAAGATAAAAAAATACAGGCCATAAGGCATGTAATGCGGCCTTCGATAAGTTATGGCTTCGCTCCTTCATTTGACCAATTCTACGACGAATATATTGATGGTAACGGACAGCTTGTACAATATAGCAGGTTCCAAGGCACGTTGAACGGGGCTCCCAGTTTAGGAAAATCAAACAGCCTTAGTTTTTCTCTGGCAAATACATTAGAGGCCAAGGTTCGAGACAAGGACTCTACTGCGACCGAAGCTAAAAAAGTCTCTATCTTAAGTAACTTCAATATATCTAGTGGTTATAATTTGGAGGCCGATTCCTTAAAACTAAATCCATTTAGTATTAATGGTGGTACCAGCATACTAGACAAAAAAATGTCGATCAACTTTTCAGCAAGCCTCGACCCCTATGCAATCGACAATAACGGAAGACGGATCAACACCTTCAATATCGACAATGGCGGAAGCCTGCTCAGATTGACAAGAGCTAATGTGAACGTTGGGTATTCGATAAGTAACGAAACCTTCGGCAAAAAAGATGATGAAGACGAAGATGAGGAAGAGGAAGGCGGCGAGTATGATTATGTTGCCCAAAGTGGTGGTAGAAATGACGATCTTTTTGGCCGCGCCGATGATTATAATGAGGTAAAAAGGGGAGATAAGAATACAGATTCAGAAGATACCGAAAACCCGATTTACGCTACTAAAATACCATGGAAATTTCGATTGGCCTATTCTGCGTCCTATACCAATACTGCCCGTCAGAATGAATTTAGCAGCCATTCGTTAATGTTTTCAGGAGACATATCATTATCACCCAGATGGAAAGTGGGTGGATCCTCTGGGTATGACTTCAAAAACCAAGGATTTACACTCACTCAATTGCGTTTCGAAAGAGATTTAAAGAGCTTTAATATGCGATTTACTTGGTCTCCTTTCGGGCGCTTTGAACGCTGGTATTTCTATATTGGTATCAAAAGTTCAATTCTTAGTGATCTGAAATGGGAGAATAGAAGTCAACCAAAGAGAAGATAAAAATTCAAACCTATACTTTAAAATAGCTTAACCAAAACTCTAGTAGCATGAAAAAAATAATCAATACATCAGAAGCTCCTGCACCTATAGGCCCTTATAATCAAGCTATCCTAAGCGGAAACACCCTGTACATCTCTGGACAGATAGCCATGGATCCGACTAGCGGAAAACTAATTAAAGGAGACATCAAAAAAGAGACCAAACAGGTAATGGAAAATTTAAAGGCCATTCTAGCCGCAGCAGGAATGAACTTTGAAAATGTGGTCAAATCTTCAATTTTTCTAAAGAATATGAACCAGTTTAGCGAAGTCAATGAAGTCTATGGTGCTTACTTCAATTCAGAAACTGCACCAGCACGTGAGACCGTAGAAGTAGCCAATCTTCCAAAATTTGTTGCTGTTGAAATCTCAATGATCAGTATAAAGTGAACGCTTGATGGTTGAAAAAAAGTATTTAATTCAGTTAACCGAACCTCAGTTAAAAAATTGAAACTTTTTTTTCATGAAACTTTATACATGCCATCGACTTTGACGAGACAAATCAGATGGTTTCTTTATGAAACTCTACAAGGCCATCAATAGGCCTTTGCCGTATCACTCCTACAATCAAATCATTACGCTCTAAGACAGCAGTCAATTCGTCTTTTAAATAGTAGGCAATACTACCCACAAAATGAATGGGAACTTTTGTTGCAAGTTCAAACTGCATAATCTGATTGTTTATGAACTGCTGAAAACCTTTGTCGATAACACCTTTACAATAAGGATGCTCCTTATTCTCAATCAAAAACCGAGCAAAAGTAGCCAAATAGGTGTTGGGGTTGGGTTGTTTATATAGATTTTCTTTGATGACATCAGCCTCAAGATCATACCCTTTTAGAAACTTGATTGCCAAATCTTGTGGCATTTTATGATAGTAGTAATCTCGGATTAATTTTCTTCCAAAGAAATTACCGCTGCCGTCATCCATGAGAATATACCCCAAGGAAATTACTTTTTGAAAAAGTTGATGTCCGTCATAGTAACTACAATTGGATCCCGTACCGAGGATGCAAACGATACCTTGATGACCAATCTTAGTCGTGGAATATATTGCCGCATAGGTATCTTCTCTTACGATGGTCTTGGCTTTTGGAAAAAAGTCTTTAAATATTTTCTTTAAAAACTTCTTCATGCGATCCGTACCACAGCCTGCACCGTAAAAAAATAATTGGGTCACCGTATCTCTATTTTTTGAAAGCTCAAAATTATTGGCCAACCTATCCTCGATTACTTCTCGGGTGAGCACCTCTGGACTCAAACCCAAAGTCTGCGTTAGAAATAATTGATTCCCTTTATCGTCCAAGGCTATCCAATCGGCCTTTGTGGCTCCACTATCAACAATCAAAATCATAGGTCACTGCTTAAATTAAAATCCTTAAAACGGGTAGTAAACTACCCATTTTAAGGATAACTATAAATTAGTACTATGAAAACAACTTATAAGCTTGCAACATGCTGTGCAAGGTCAACCATTTTATTAGAAAAACCTGCCTCGTTATCGTACCAGCAAATAAGTTTAAAGAATTTGGAGTTCAATTCCATACCAGCTCCGGCATCGAAAATACTGGTTCTTGCATCGCTCACGAAATCTTGTGAAACAACGGCCTCTTCAGTATAGCCTAATATACCTTTTAACTCACCTTCAGAAGCTGTCTTAAAGGCTTTTTTAATCTCCTCGTACGAGGTAGCTTTCTCAAGACGAACCGTAAGGTCAACAACAGAAACATCAGCAGTAGGAACCCTGAAGGCCATACCGGTAAGTTTACCTTCCAATTCAGGAATTACTTTGGTAACGGCTTTAGCAGCACCCGTAGAAGCAGGAATAATATTTAACATGGCGCTTCGACCACCTCTCCAATCTTTTCTAGAAGGCCCGTCGACTGTCATTTGAGTAGCAGTTGTAGCATGCACTGTGGTCATCAAAGCTTCTTCGATTCCAAAACTATCATTCAACACCTTGGCCATTGGCGCCAAGCAATTTGTGGTACATGAGGCATTCGAAACAATGGTATCAGATGCTTTAGCATCCATATGGTTCACACCCATTACGAACATTGGTGCATCTTTTGAAGGAGCTGAAATAACTACCTTTTTCGCTCCACCATCAATATGGTATTGAGCAGTTTCTAGAGACGTAAAAATACCTGTACATTCAGCTACTATTTCTGCACCAACGGCATCCCATTTAATATTTTTAGGGTCTCTCTCGGCAGTAATACGAACCGTTTTACCGTTTACAATCAGGTTACCGTCTTGAATAGTTACCGAACCATCGAATTTTCCGTGAACCGAATCATATTTTAATAAATACGCAAGATGTTCAACATCCAACAAATCGTTAATGGCAACTACATCTACATCACCTCTTTGTACGGATGTTCTGAAAACCAATCTTCCAATTCTCCCAAATCCGTTTATTCCTATTTTTAAATTTGCCATCTTTCTTCCTTGTTTTTATGATTAAAATTATGTTGTCATTATTTCAGAAACCCTTATAAGTTCTTTGTCCATTTTAGTATGGCCCTTGATAGCCTTCTCTATAGGAGTTAAAATAAGTTTGTTGTCCTGTATGCCCACCATTAGGTTTGCCTTACCTTCCATGAGTGACTCAACTGCCTTAACGCCCATTCTACTGGCCAATACCCGATCATAACAGGAGGGTGAACCCCCTCTTTGCATATGACCCAAAACAGAGACTCGAACATCATATATAGGAAGATGCTCCTCTACATATTCTTTGAGCTCAAAAACATTTTTTCCTGATTTATCACCTTCCGCTACAATTACGATACTCGAAGACTTTCCAGATTTCTTACTTTTTTTCAAGGAGTCTAACAAACGTTCTAATCCTCTATCTTCTTCAGGTATCAAGACTTCCTCGGCCCCTGCACCAACACCAGCGTTCAAGGCAATATGACCTACATCTCTACCCATAACCTCAATAAAGAACAATCTGTTATGTGAACTAGCCGTGTCTCTAATCTTATCAATAGCTTCTACCACCGTATTCAGAGCAGTATCAAAGCCTATTGTAAAGGTTGTTCCAAAGATATCATTATCAATAGTACCAGGAATACCGATGATGGGAAAGTCGAATTCTTGATTAAAAATCATTGCTCCGGTAAAACTACCGTCACCACCTATAACAACTAGTGCATCTACACCCTCTGCTATCAGTTGATCATAGGCTTTTACACGACCCTCTTTAGTCTTAAATTCTTCACAACGTGCAGATTTTAAAATGGTACCGCCCTTATTGATAATATTATTTACGCTACGCGCATTCATAGACTTAAAGTCACCCTCTATCATACCCTCATACCCACGATATATGGCAACACAGTCAATTTTCATGTATGCACAGGTACGAACCACCGACCGTATCGCGGCATTCATTCCTGGGGCATCGCCTCCAGATGTGAGAACACCTATCTTTTTTATCATTGAAGCCATCCAAAAATTTTAAGCTAGCAAAATTAATAAACTTATTCCAATAAAGAAATTGTTAATGTCTTTATTTCATTGGTATTAACAGCCTCAAAACTTTTGCGCACTAAAATAGCATTCAATGACCCTAAAAATATAACTATTGAGTTCTTTTTTTTGTGGTAAATCTATTGAATTTCTTTTTTTTCTGAATGAGATTCAAGTGGGCCGCTCTGATCCATTACCGTACTGGGCCCGTTCGGCGGAACAGAGGTGTTTTTTTTCGTCCTGTCTTTTCCCAAAACCTTTCGCATCATCTCTCTAAAACTATTGAAGTCAATTTCATAAGAAAGTCCGGCTCCTTGAGTATATACTTGCCTATTGGCTAAGAATTCTTGAATTTCATTCTCTCTATTAAAGAATTTTGCACTAAGGGTACCCTCCTCGTTCAAAAGTATTTGAATTTCAAAGTCTCCTGCTATAACCGTTTCGCTTGCCCCACCCACTGGAACACCTACCTTACCGTTAAACAAGATCCTATCACTAATTTGAGTCGAGACCGTTACGCCTATTCTATCTTCGGTCTGAATTTCGGTTCTTCTATCAAAAATACCCTGTTCATAAGACAACCCCAAATTAAATTTATCATTATCGCCTCCTAATACTTGATTCAATAAACCTGAAGCCGATTGCAAAAGATTACCCGTTACGGCCTGTTGGTTGATACCACTTTGATCATTGACGAATGATCCCTGCGCCAAAAGAAAGATTGCGTTCTTCTCCTCTACCGTTGGATCTTGCAGCCTATACTCCAATTCAGATTGCACTATAGAACTAGTGCCTGGAAACTCTATATTGAACTGTATATCAGGACTTTCTAGTTCACCGGTTAGTTTAATGACTACGTCGGTAGGAATTCTTCTCGTATACCCTGGATTATCTAACAAAGGTGCCGGGTTTGCATTTAAAGAATAGACGGCATCCATATTTAAAATGGCTTCAAGTGGATTGCGATCCCAAACAATACTGCCACCTGGTCGAACTTTAAAAGTCTTATCGATGATACTACCGAACTTAAAGTTATATTGCCCTGTAACCACCACAAAGTCGCCATACATTTCGAACTTCCCTCTTGTGTTTATTCGTATCAACAAGATTCCCTCGCCCGTTCCCTTTAGTGAACTACCCGTTTTGGGGTCGGTCACAATCTCCACTTCGGCATCGGGGGTAACAACCAGATCAAACTCTAATTCAAGGCCCTCGATATCATCAAGTACCCGTTGTTCGTCAATTGTTCTAATCTCATTTTTGTTAATAAAATTAATGAATGAATAATCGCCCACCGTTGTGACGTCACTTAGCGGAATTTTAAGGGTACTTCCTCTTGCCGTTTCTCCATCAAAGGTAATCGTAAGTGCTTTTATAGGCCCAAAAATTCTTCCCGTTCCATTTACAAAGCCCGTTCCGTAATAAAGTTCTTCCTCGTCGTATTGAGTGTCAAGGATCAAAAACCGATTATTATGGGTATCCAGATCCAAATCCAATGTCCAATCTTTAAAATATTGGTGGCGTATTGTTCCATCTAATGTAGCCTTAGTATTATGTACGATATCAGTAAGGTCTATAGTATCAAAATCAAAGGTTTGGTTACGAAGATTGATTCTTGAATTGGGTGAAAAGCTATAATCTACATTCAAATAAGGAATCGCTAGACCTGCATTATTTAAGGTGAGAATTCCTCTAAACTCAGGATTGTCAACATCCCCTCCTATTCTGGCACTACCATTCAAATCGCCTCGGATATTACTAATCACCCCTTCGCCCAGTGGACTAAACGGCTCTAGGTCAAAGTTCATAAAATTTACAAAAAGATTAGCTTGGGGTATACCTCCCTTGTTGCTAATATTACCGACAATACCAAGTTTCTCTATACCCTTGTCTGTGATTTGAGAATTGACGACAAAATCGGTTAAATCTCGGTTACCGACTATACCGATGGTCAAATCTCCGAGCCTCATATTATTAATTGAAAAATCATCGATACCCAGATTGGAAGATGGTAAATAAATACCCTCTTTTTCTAGAACATTCAAAGTACCATTGACTTCTCCTCCTAATTTAAGATTCTTTATCGCCGGGGTAATTTTATTCAATGAAACTATTTTGAACTGTAATTGTAAGTCTTTGTAAGTCGAATCGGCCAACTGCCCTTTTAATCGTATCTGCTCTTGCTCACTATTATTCATCACTATTTCTTGAATAGTGATGCTGTCCAATGTTCTGTTAAAAATAACCTTGTTCTTGTCATTACCTTCTTTGTTCAATATCCATTTGTTGCCCTTAAAACTTATATCGGATGTTTTTAAGCCAATGACCGATTTATTCTCTTTATTGAAGGTATGGTAAAAGTTTAGATTGTAACTGTCATTGTACTCACTGCCCCCCTTGAACTCCGCCCGAAAGAATAGGGTGTCTTTTAATGTGGTATTGATAAGACTAAAGTCTTTTACGTCATAATAATTAGTTGCAAGATCCCCTACCGAAACAAAGGTGTTGAAAAGAGGGTTTTTATTATCTATTTTGATATCTATATTATCTGCTACATTGCCATACGCTCCGATTTTAGGCGATTTAAAATTAAGTTTAAAATCACCTTCATCGGCGATAATATTTCCTTTGATAAACGTATTGGGAGCAAATTTCACTTCTGGAAAAAAGACCTCGACGATTTTATTATAGATCTTAAAATTGAATGACAAGGTCTGCCCGCTAGAGATTTCGAAAGGCTTGTAATTGGTATAAACACTACCTAAAGAATTTTGAACTAACCTACCAAGCTCTTTAACCTTAAATCGACCCTTCATATACCCTGTAATAATATCAGGCGAATTAATTTCAATCAAGCGGATAGTATCATTCTCGAAAGTTGAGGAAACTTTGAAATCCTCAAAGTAGTAGGTATCGTTTATATTTTGAAAATTGGTCTTTGAGAACTTGACATCACCAACAATGTTATCCAAGGAATTACCCGTAATATCCATATTTATATTTCCCTTGAATATAGATACACTGTCTTTTATAAAATTCAGTTTATTAAGATCCGCATATTCCACTGCAGCGATAAAATTAAAGTTGTTTTGATCCTCGCCAAAATCTGCCAACCCTTTAAAAGTGAATTTTAAATTGGCGTCATTACTCACCAAGGAGCCATCGAACAATTGATTTTTTAAGATTCCTGAAACCCTGATATCCTGATACTCATACTTATTGAAATTGATTGTATAAATATGACCAATAACCTCGGTATTCAGGTTTTCCTGTATAATACCTCTACCTTCTACATTAAAATCTAAGGTGGTCTTACCCAAGTTCTTGTTTTCGACAAAATACCCCAGATTAAAATCAATCAGTGAAACAAAACCTTTATAGGCCGTATTATCAATATTATCGATATTAGTCAATTCCGCATCAATATAACTACTACCTATTGCCGTGTTCAGATTGACTTTTGCATTGACCGATGTTTCAGTAATGACCGCCTGCCCCCTTACCGTGAATTTTCCCAATTTTTGAATAGAAGAAGGTAACTTACCTAAAATATCAGGTAGCAGAGAACGTAACTCGTAGTAATTTGAGGTGATATTCTTTATTTGGGCCTGCATGACAAAAGGTTCTGATTTTGAAAACAGGTTTTTAAAATTAAAATCTCCTCGAACACCGGTGTTACCCGTTTGTAAAAAAAGAATTTTGGTGTTCAAATCATTTAAAACACCATCGAAGCCGGCCGAGAATATGACCTTTTTACCCTTTCCGAATTCATTGTAAAGTAAATTTATTTCATCAAGGGCAAGAGTAGACTCCTCAAACTCTGCCACAACTTTTACTTTGTTCAGGAAATCATTAAAATCTTTGCGATCATAATTAAAAACAAGCTTCGCTTTTAAATCTGATTCAGGCGTTGTAATATGTAATGAATCAAACCGCATTTGCCGCTTGCTGTATTTAAAATCAGTAGTGAGATTATGTACCTCTATACCCCGCTTACTGACAAAAGACATCTTTTCTATGCTGGTCGTGACTTCAGGCCCCAATATCTGAAAATCCGAAGCTGATATTGTTAAGCCCTTGAAATTCAAAATCTCTTGATTTTCAATATTTTCATCGATATAGGTGAATCTACTATGGGCTATCTCAACATTGGAAGATGAAAAAAAGAAAGGTTCCGTTCCTGGTTTTCTAGGTTTTTTGTTATCTAATTTGTCTATAAAAACCTCAAGGTTAGTACGTAGGCTATCCTTATAATCCTTAAGATTAAAATTGAGATTATCAATTTCAATAGCACCGAATTCCAATTTTCCGCCGCTAAGGTTTCTCAGGTTTAAAATTGATGTAGTAAGCCCATCAATAAAAAAAAGGGTATCTTTTCTGTAATCTTCTACATATATGCCTTTCAAAGAAATATCCCACGAAATTAGAGAAACACGTAAACGATCTATATTTATGTTCGTTCCAAACTCTTTGTTAATCGTATTTGTGGTATACTTGGCAAAACGTGTCTGCACAATCGGCAGAGAAAAGACTATGGTGCCCAAAACGCATATTAGCAAAAATACCAATAGCATTCTAATCAATATTTTTCTAAGTTTTTTGATAGGGCTTTATGTTTTACCTTTGTACTCCAATTTTTGTTCCAAACCCGATGGATAACGAAACCATTTACATCCTTGCCATAGAATCTTCATGTGATGACACCTCGGCAGCAGTTTTGTGCAACAACAAAACCCTTAGCAATGTGGTAGCCACCCAAAAAATACATGAGGAATACGGGGGTGTTGTACCCGAGCTTGCCTCAAGGGCACACCAACAAAATATTGTTCCTGTTGTGCACCAAGCATTGATGAAAGCAAATATCGACAAAAAACAATTATCCGCCATAGCTTTTACAAGAGGACCTGGCCTTATGGGCTCTTTATTGGTAGGAATTTCTTTTGCCAAGTCCTTAGCACTAGGATTAGGTATTCCGCTAATCGAGGTAAATCATATGCAAGCCCATATTCTGGCCCATTTTATCGATGAGGATATTAATCAAAAACCAGTATTTCCATTTTTAGCCATGACCATTAGCGGCGGACACACCCAAATTGTATTGGTGAAAGATTATTTTGAAATGGAAATTTTGGGCGAAACCTTAGATGATGCCGTTGGCGAAGCCTTTGATAAAAGTGGTAAAATTCTAGGATTAACCTACCCCGGTGGACCACTGGTAGATAAATACGCACAGTTGGGAAACCCAAAAGCCTTTCCTTTTCCGAAACCAAAGGTCGACGGACTCAACTTTAGCTTTAGTGGTCTAAAAACAAGTATCCTTTATTTTGTGCAGAGGGAAACTAAAAAGAACCCTAACTTCATATCTGAAAACTTGAATGATATCTGCGCCTCGATACAATACACCATTGTTGCGATTTTGATGGATAAGTTAAAACGGGCAGTCGAACAGACAGGAATAAAACAGATTGCTATTGGCGGAGGGGTCTCGGCAAATTCAGGCATCAGAAAGGCATTGAAAAATGCAGAGGAAACACTGGGCTGGAAGACTTATGTTCCTAAATTCGAATATTGTACTGATAATGCCGCCATGATCGGCATCGTGGGTTACCTAAAATACAAGCAAAAGAATTTTACATCTCAAAACATTACGGCAAAACCGCGATATAAGATTAACTAATTGCAAAATTGGTTAGAACTCGGCATGAAGCATGAAAAAAGTGAATTGTAAATTAGCCCAGACACATACCGCTTTATGGTTTTTTTTTAAATATGAGCTACAACTAGCCTTTATCGCCATCTTTTTTATAGGTAGTCAAGGTCATTCGTAAAATTCATGAACGAAAAAATTCCCCAGTATCTGGTCTTTCTCTTCTCCGCGTATTGCAGATTTGAATAATGATAATGTCGGTGATATTATATTAGGGGCCGGTAAAGAAGAGTTTAAGGCCTGCTCCTGCGCCGTTATTGCTATAGACGGAAAAATGGTAGTATTGAACACTAAACAGAAGTAAAACATGCAATTATTTTATAACCACACACTTGATACTAGCGTTTCACAATTTACTTTTCCTGTCGAGGAAAGTAGACATATCATAAAAGTGCTCCGAAAAAAGGAAGGTGACTTGGTACAGATTACCAACGGTAAAGGGTATTTGTTCAAGGCCAAGATTTTAATCGCAGACGTAAAAAAATGCAAGACCGAAATTATCTCAGTGACCAAAAAACATCAAAAAATGCATTGGTTGCACATGGTGGTCGCACCGACCAAAAACAACGATCGTTATGAATGGTTTCTTGAAAAGGCCACTGAAATTGGCGTACATGAAATCACACCAATTATTTGTGAACGTTCTGAACGCAAAGTGGTAAAAATCGAACGCATGCAAAAAGTCATTCAATCTGCAATGAAGCAATCACTGCAGACCTATCTACCAAAATTAAACCCGCCAATTTCCTATAAAGATTTTTTAGCACAGCCCTTAGAAGCACTGCTTTTTATTGCACATTGTGAGAAAGATGAAAAAATGGAACTGAAGAGACGCGTGGCCCCTGATAAGAACATCACTATTCTTATAGGACCGGAAGGCGATTTTTCACATACCGAAATTAAAATGGCGTACGAGAAGGGGTTTTTGCCCATTTCATTAGGTCAAAACCGTCTTCGTACCGAAACCGCGGCGTTGGTGGCCTGTACTACCGTAAATATGATTAATAACGGCTGAACTGGAATGGAACACCATAAATATAAGTGAATCAAAATCAATTTGCTTTTTCCTTGCCAAAGATGATATGACTGTTCAGGAGCTGGGTACATTCATTAGTTTTGGTCGACTAACCGATGAAGTCTAATGAACTGCCTTTAGCCAAGGCATTTCTTTATTCCTGACCATTTTGTAAGAAGGTGAGGATAATAAAAAAATTCATAATTAAGAAACGTTATTTTAACATTGGTATTAGAGATTTGTAACAGACAAAAATTAAAACCTAATGAAATTACAAAGATTAGCCTTATGACTACTCTTAGCGTTCTCCTTTTTATCATTTTCCCAAGAAACAAATGCAGCACAATTTGGCAAAGGCTTGTTTAAGCTTTATTGGTAAAGAAAGTACGTGAAGCATGAAAATTGGATTGATCCAGAACAAAATTTTCTAGTACGTAGAGCTCGACTAAAATTCATGGGTTTGCTTATATCTCCAAGGATAAATACAAATTAGAGCCTGGTTTATCCAATCGCGATATATCAAGAGCATCTGCCTTTACAAGTAACGTCTCAAGGTATATATTAGTTGCAGTTGTCATGTGGGCTTTTTATAAAAATTTTGAACTTTGAGTTGACCAGACTAAACTACCAACCTGAGTTCGACCTAAGATTTAATCTTGATCGTGATATGGGCATTCAACTTAGGTGCCATTTTAAGCTTTTGAATAAAAAATTTATTGAAACCGACTATGCCCGAGGCAGAGCCATAGGGGCATTTCGCCAGTTTCATTTTGACCTTAGGTCCAAAAACCGAAATTTGGTATTGTACCTCAGCCGGAACTGCAAAAAGGAAGTTCCGGGCCTGACTGCGGTAGGCAGGCTCTACCAAGGAGAGGTAAATCGGAAACCCCGAGCCAGAACCTAGGGGAATTCTTTTTGATTAAATTCTCGGTCCTAGAGAAACTCGAAATCTCACAAGGAGAAGGAAGAAACGTGACCAAAAGAAATATTGGAAATCACCAATATACCGTTCGTTTAGAACTTTTTTCATTCGGTAAGTTTGCGAGTAAAGGAGAATATATCGGTAGTGACCATAAAAGAGAGACAACACCTAAGTCAATGTTGGCTGCAACGTAAGACAGAAATCAAAATGCAGTGAAAAACAGAAGCAATCAAGAATCTTAAATGGCTAATGATACTGGTTTTTACGAAACCAATATCAACACCTTCTTTTTTGATGGTATGTTCAAATATCATGGTTTTTCATTTATGTGGGAATATGCAAATAGAGATGCTGACGACCCAATTGCAATAGCATCAGATGCCGCTGAGACAGGAGATGTAGTCCGGGTAGGTGACGGTCTGAATCTTCAAGCCGGTCTCTTATTGACTAAATATTGGGAGGTTTCTTAACGCTATACGAATATTAATCTCGATGATAGAACAGGAAGAAATGCCGAAACTAAGCATACTTTCGGAGTATCAAAATATATCGTCGGACATAAACTAAAAGTACAATCAGATATAAGTTTGTTCAACGTTACGGGAAGTAACAATCAATTAATGTATAGATTACAATTAGATGTTCATTTTTTATTGACCTTTGTCATGTTTTTTATGATTACTTATAATCATCTTTATATTCTTTACCAACCAATTATAGCTTATGGATAATATTTACTTTTTAATGATAATTGCGCTAGCCGTTTTGGCAATCGTAGATCTTGTAGTGGGTGTTAGTAATGATGCCGTCAATTTTTTAAATTCCGCACTGGGATCTAAAGCCATTTCATTTAAAACCATCATGATTATTGCCAGTTTAGGTATTTTCTGTGGTGCGATTTTCTCAAGTGGGCTTATGGAAGTTGCAAGAAAAGGAATATTTGTACCTAGTGAGTTTATGTTTAGTGAAATCATGATTATTTTCATGGCAGTCATGATTACTGATATACTTTTACTCGATTTTTTCAATACTCTAGGTATGCCAACCTCAACTACAGTTTCAATTGTATTTGAATTATTAGGTGCAGCCGTAGCAATAGCCCTGATTAAAATTGGCGCTGCTGGAGGTTCTTTCTCTGAGGTCGTGAATTATATCAATACAAGCAAGGCATCAGAAATCATATTAGGAATATTGCTTTCGGTAATCGTTGCATTTTCTGTAGGTGCAATTATACAATTTATTTCTCGACTGTTACTCTCTTTTGATTTTGAAAGAAAAGCTAAATGGGTAGGAGCTCTATTTGGAGGTTTCGCATTAGCGGCCATTACTTATTTTATCTTTATCAAAGGATTGAAGGGCACCGAGTATTATGCCGAAATCAAACCTATGATTGAAGGTAAAACCATTATCATTGTCACCATTAGTTTTCTAATTTGGACATTGTTATCCTATATATTTGTTTCCGTATTAAAAAAGAACATCTACATCCTCATTATTTTGGTAGGAACTTTTGCCCTTGCATTGGCGTTTGCTGGTAATGATTTAGTGAATTTTATTGGCGTACCAATTGCAGCGTTTCAATCCTATGATGCTTGGGTCGATTCGGGTGTACCCGCTACCGAATTCGCGATGGATGTACTAGGAAACAAAGTGCCGACACCTACATTTTTTCTGCTCTTAGCTGGTTTGGTGATGGTACTTACTTTATGGTTTTCAAGCAAGGCTAAAAACGTTGTTAAGACTTCTATAGATCTTTCTAGTCAAGGTGTAACTCAAGAACGGTTTAATCCCAACTTTCTATCAAGAAATTTAGTGCGATTTACAATTTTGATATCTAAATATACCGCCACTGTAATTCCAAATTCAATTCAAGCAAAAATTGATAGTCAATTTAAAAAACCTTTCATAGGACTTTCTAAAGGCACAACACATGAACTGCCCGCATTTGATTTGGTTAGGGCTGCTGTCAACTTAATGGTCGCAAGTGTCTTGATTTCTATTGCCACTTCAATGAAATTACCACTTTCAACTACCTATGTAACCTTTATGGTTGCAATGGGTTCTTCTTTAGCTGATAGAGCTTGGGGAAGTGAAAGTGCGGTATATAGGGTTGCTGGAGTACTTAATGTTATTGGCGGATGGTTTTTCACTGCTATTTGTGCTTTTATTGCTGCAGGTGCTGTTGCCTATTTAATTCATTTGGGCGGTGGCACCATGATTGCCATACTATTATTATTAGCAACACTTCTACTCGCTAGAAACTACATAAAACATACCCAGAAAACCCGTGAGGTAAAAGCAGAAGACAGCTTAAACAAAGCTGAAAGCAAATCAATTCACGGGGTTATTGAGGAAAGTGCCGACAATATCTCAAAGGCTTTAAAAAGGGTAAGTAAAATAAACCAAATTACCATCAATGGTCTGATAAACCAAGATTTGGATGCCCTTAAAAAAGCTAAAAACACGGTTGTTAAGTTAGAGAATGAGATTGAAGAATTACAAAATGACATTTTCTACTTTATCAAGGATTTAGATGATTCCTATATGGGTGCCAGTAAGTTTTATATAGATGTTATAGGCAGCATACAAGATGTAGCGCAATCCTCAAGCTTAATTGTAAAAGTGAGTCATAAACACGTACATAACAATCATAAGGCCTTAAAGAAAAAACAAGCCGAAGAATTATTAGATATCAATAATAAACTGGTACACCTTTTTGGTGAAATAAGGGTGATTTTTGATACGCGTAATTTCGATGCAATTGTACCAGGTATTATTGAAGAAAAACAAAATTTATTAAGAAGCGTTCAAGAATCGATACAAAAACAAGTCATACGTACAAGAACAGAAGAGTCAAGTCCTAAAAACACAACACTATACTTCAGTATATTATTAGAGACTCAAGATTTGATTAAGGCGAATATGAACATACTCAATTTATATTTTGAAGAACATAATAACACAAATATGAGCAAAGAACTGACTGAGTGAAAAAAGTTTTTTGAGCAAAAAAAAGGCACTTAACTAAAGTGCCTTTTTTTATTTCCCATTTTCCAATAAAGTATCTTTTTCACCATAAAGCAATTCTGCTACCTCAATCAACTTCTTAATCATATCATTTACATTGGTATAATCATTAAAAAGTGATGAAGCAGTCTTTGCAGATATTAAATCTTGCCGAATTAACTTATCTATTGATTTATTACTTTGGCGAATATTCTCTTTGGCCTCTTTTTTTAACTGATTTAATTTGTCAGCATAATCATCTGTGTTATCCGCTTTTCTAAATAAATAAATTACTCTTAATACCTTGGTCATTTTTCTTCTAAAACCATCATAAACTTTAGATAAATGTTTATTATCAAGATCCATTGACAAGGTCAAATTCTTGTTTAATTCACGAACGTCTTTGATGATTTCCACCATTTTACGGTTTGCCGTTTTTATATCAGTAATTGCATTATTCTGATTCTTATTAAGATTCAAAGTATTTTGAGCCATTGTGGCATATTTTAAAATTTCACCATAAATCGACTTAACCTTTTTATAATACAGGTCTTCAACATCTACCTGCATATCTTTATTTGATTTCTTTACTATTTTCTTTATTTTCTTACCCGATTTAATATCCTCTCTATGAATATTCAACCCATGCGCTACAATCTCAAAAATTGCATTTTTATAAAGGTATTTTGATTCATTAATTAAGGTTGCTATTGCCGTACTAGGAAACTTTAATACTGCATTATTCAAGAATTTGGGCTCATCAATATCCTTTTCACCTTCTTCCTTGATTACTCGCATCAATAATTTCTCTATTTTTTTTATAAAAGGTATCATTATCAATACTCCAAGAACATTAAAAATGGTATGAAACATAGCCAATTTTAATGTGAAATCGGTAGCTGATATATGGAAAAATTCTGATAGGGTGTTTACTAAATTTACCAGTGGGTAAATAAATGATAAGGCAACCAAACCGGTAACAATGTTAAAAATAAAATGTCCTCCAGCAAGACGTTTACCTGCAGCATTAGAACTTAACGATCCAAGCACAGCAGTAATAGTAGTACCTACATTTGCACCGATTGCTAATGCCAATGCATTTTCATATTCAATTTGCCCCGCTGATAAGGCAGTTAAAATCAATGCCAAAGTTGCACTACTTGATTGCAAAATCGTAGTAATTACAATTCCTAAGCCCGTATACACAATAACACCTAAAAAACCTGGAATCGCATATTCAGTTAAATCAATATACTCTTTAAATACATCAAAACCTTCTTTCATATAATGAATACCCAGGAAGAAAAAACCCAATCCGGCTAAGACATTTCCAACACCCTTTAATGATATGTTTTTTTGAAAAGAAAAAATAATTCCAAAAACCAACATTGGCATTGCAAGAGCAGATATCTTAATTTTTAAGCCAAAGCCAGCTACTAACCAAGCCGTGGCTGTTGTTCCAATATTAGCTCCAAAAATTAAACCCAGCCCACCGGATAAACTAATTAATCCTGCACTGATAAATGAAATTGTAATGACTGAAACCAAAGAACTTGATTGAATCATCGCGGTCACAAAAGCACCAACTGATATGCTTTTATAGAGTTTATCGGTAGCTTTTTTTAATAGATTACGAAGCGGCCCCTTTGTAAATACTTTGAAACCCTGCTCAAGCATAATCATGCCAAATAGCAAAATTGCCACTCCGGCAGCTATTGTTTTAAAATTGGGGTTAAAAAAGAGAATTACAGCTAATGCAATTAAAAAAATAAATAATAATGACCTTTTGAACATACTCTAATTCGCTTTAGCTCTCATAACCGAAACCTTCCTAAGAGGAGCGTAATCAATGCCTCCTTTAGGCGTCTACTTAGAAGTATGACCTATCTAAAATATAGCCTAGTAGTGTTGGTGGCACCTAGTTTGGTTTGTTAAATTATTGTAAATGTAAGTAATTCATAAGTAAATTAAAATAGATAAAAATACCAAAGAGGGGAAAGACCTAAGCGTGCTGAAAATCAGGAATATACAACTTAATATTTCCTTAACTTAATGACATTGGGGGCAAGACAGCCTTTGCCGTCAGGCAGGCCCTGGAGACATAAATGAAAACAAAGTTTGCCATTTCAATCAAGACCCGATAGCTATCACCAGGTTAAACCCAGCGGTGAGAATAAAAAAGCCCCTTTGTTACACACAAAAAATAACAAGGGGCTTAAACAACAAACACTATTTTATCTGATTATCACCTTTTTGGCGGCGGCCGTAATATTGTAATCATCATCCTCTACAACTAACACCAGCCGTATTTTTTCTTGGTCGCCTACAATTTCAGGAATAAAAATAAAGTCAGAACCCCTTTCATCATTCAGGGAAATTGATTTTTCGGCCACTACTATATTACTGTTGACCAAAATTCTATTTCTGTTCTCACCTCGTCTCACCTCAGTAGTACGCTTATCCAACACCAGCACCGCCCTCAGATTTTTGCCTTCGATACTCCCTAAAACCGTATAATCGAAGAGCAGACGGTCGTCATTACCGCTACTATTCGTAATCGTTACTTTGTTGGCCGATCTTTGTTTTTTACCCATATACACGGCATTGTAAATCTTTTCAGCATTGGAACCCACAAAATGCGTTTTACCATTGACCACCAGCTGCGGCGTATAATTACTTTTACTGTGAAATTTTAGATTGTATTCTCGTTGTTTCTTAGTAAACAGGGCATTGCTAAAAGGGTCTTCCCATCCTATATAATTCCAATAATCAACATGATACGACAGTACAAAAACATCTTCGGGGTACTTCTTCTTCACTGTATTCAACAAGGCATCGGCAGGAGGACAACTAGAGCATCCTTGAGAGGTGAACAGCTCTAATACAACAATGGGCGCAAAGGTTTCAGCCTCCTTTAAAAAGGCTGTATGGCTGCTCTCCTGGTCCTTATGCAAATGTGTGTTAAACGCCATGGCAGCCATTCCTATTACAACTATTGCGCAAATAAGAATTCTTTTGTACATGATTATCCTTAAATTTGATTCACTATCAATTTAGTTCGTTCGAATATGAAACTACTTACGGAGACCTTGCTGATTTTTTTAATCCTGACAACACTTTCCACTCAATCACAAGAAATCGCCATTCTCAAATACAATGGCGGGGGCGACTGGTATGCGAATCCGACCGCATTGCCGAACCTTATCCGGTTTTGTAATGAAAATTTGGGAACAAAGATCAAAAACAAACCAGAAACCGTAGCCGTAGGTGATATCACCATTTATCAGTATCCGTTTATTCATATGACAGGGCATGGCAACGTCGTCTTCTCGGATGAGGAGGCCGAAAATCTTCGTATGTACCTTATATCAGGAGGTTTTTTACATATTGACGACAATTACGGAATGGAACCTTACCTGAGAAAAGAGTTGACCAAAGTTTTCCCCGATACACCCTTGGAAGAACTTGGGGCCGACCACCCTATTTTTTCACAGCTGTTTAAATTCTCTGAAGGCCTGCCCAAAATACATGAACACGACGGTAAACGTCCGCAGGCGTTAGGAATTTTTCATGAAAGCCGCTTGGTTCTATTGTTTACCTTTGAATCAGATCTTGGTGACGGTTGGGAAGACCCCTCGGTACACAATGACCCTGTAGAGGTTCGCGAAAAGGCATTACAAATGGGTGCCAATATTATATCATATGTTTTTAAAAACTAATAGATGACCTCAAAAACAATATCCAATGGCATAATAAGGGCTATAGGCATTATTTCAGGAATCGTGCTCTTGCTCTTTTTTCTGTACAAAATACAATCGGTACTTGCGTATTTGGCCTTTGCAGCCGTAATAGCACTCATAGGAAGACCCATTGTGCTTTTTCTAAGAAGAACATTAAAAGCACCCAATACCTTGGCCGTCATTATTACCATGCTGTTTATGGTAGGCTTAATCGGGGGCATTATAGCCTTGTTCATTCCTTTAATAACTGAACAGGGTAAAAATTTATCCTTGTTGAACATCGATGAACTTCAAAGAAATGTCACTATTTTATACAATCAGACCACTGAATATTTTGGTGCCTCTCCTGAAACTGTAAATGAAATAATCAAGGAAAGTGATATTGAAAAAAGTATCCTAAAAGGATTTGATGTTAGCTTTATTCCTGATTTTTTAAATTCCTTTCTCAGCGTATTAAGTACTTTGAGCATAGGCCTGTTCTCTGTACTTTTTATTTCCTTTTTCTTCTTAAAAGATAGCAAGTTATTTCAAAAAGGAATATTGGCATTTGTACCCAATACCAAAGAAATAGGCACTGTAAAATCAATCGATAAAATCAACAATCTACTCTCCAGATACTTCGTTGGCCTCTTGTTTCAAATATTGATTCTTTTCGTAATCTACACCGTTGGCCTACTCATCGTAGGTGTCGAAAATGCCATTGTAATTGCATTCTTATGTGCCCTCTTTAACATCATCCCCTATGTGGGTCCTATCATCGGTGGCGCCATCATGATTACCCTATCTATGACCAGTGCGATAGGGGCCAATTTCAGTACCGAAATCCTACCCAGTGTCGGCTGGGTTTTACTGGTTTTATTAGTGGGTCAATTGGTCGATAATTTCTTTTCACAGCCCATCATTTTTTCAAACAGTGTAAAGTCTCATCCGCTTGAAATTTTCTTGATAATCATTATTGCGGGCTTGTTGTTCGGAGTGGTAGGAATGATTGTTGCCATACCTGGATATACCGCTATAAAGGTAATTTTAAAGGAATTTTTAGCCGAAAACAAAATTGTAAAGTCATTAACTGAAAATCTATAGCTTTACTTTGAATAAAGAACTATTAAAAACTGGTGTACAGGAATTTATAAACACTAATATTAGTGCTGACATCGTGTCAGTTTTGCTGAAAAAGTCGATTTTTGACAAGATTTCCTCCCAAGAACTCGCCCAACAGATCGAAGCGAAAAATAGCTGTCGAAAAAAGCTTCCCACCTGGTTCAATACCCCGAAAATCTACTACCCTAAAAAACTGAATATAGAACAGACCTCATCTGAAATCACCGCGCGATACAAGTCTCAAATCATCGACGGAAAATCGCTCTTGGATCTTACCGGGGGCTTTGGTGTGGACAGTTATTTTTTCAGTCATAAAATCGAAGAAATAGTACACTGCGAAACCAATGAAAATTTATCAGAAATAGCCACCTATAATTTCAATATTTTAGATGCAGGACATATAAAAACCATCGCTACAAATGGCTTGGATTTTCTAAAACAATATCGTCATAATTTTGACTGGATCTATGTTGATCCATCACGTAGAAATGACCTCAAAGGAAAGGTTTTTCTTCTCGCCGACTGCTTACCCAATGTTCCAGAATATTTAGATTTATTATTTGAAAAATCTTCAAAAGTTCTAATAAAAACATCTCCCCTACTCGATATTTCTATAGGCATTTCTGAACTTAAATTTGTTAAAGAAATTCATATCGTATCGATCAAAAATGAGATGAAAGAATTACTATGGGTACTGCAAAAAGGTTTCAAAGGCGAAGTCTTAATAAAGACTATTGACCTAAAAAAAATCACCCCAGCGATTTTTGATTTTCAGCTTAGCGAAGAAAAATCAGCCATTTCAGACTTCGCGATGCCCAAACAAGACCACTACCTTTACGAGCCCAATACCGCTATCCTAAAGTCTGGTGCATTTAAATTGGTCGGAGCTCGCTTACAACTTAAAAAACTACATCAACACACCCATTTATACACTTCACCCGAACGTATTAATTTTCCGGGCAGACGATTCAAAATAAACCAGATTATCTCATATACAAAAAAAAACATCAGGCAACTTCAACTTGAAAAAGCCAATATCACCACACGTAACTTTAAAGAAAGTGTTGCCAGTCTTCGAAAAAAATATAAAATAAAAGATGGGGGAAACCTATTTTTATTCTTTACAAGAAATGAAAACGGTAACTTTATTGTATTAAATTGTTCAAAATTATAAAGCATTAACTAGCCTGCAGAAACAGGCCTACGCACTCAAACAACAAACATTATCTATTATTTATTTCATTAAATTTTGACTTTTAGCATTAGAGTTGTTGAATTTTTCTTAATATTATATGACCCTTTTATTTCTAAATCATCAATATTCTATAAAATAGTGATGTAAAGAAAATAAATTTGATACAGAGCTATACTCAAACTAACCAACTCAAAAAACATGGATCAAACTCAGAATTATACTTCAATTCGGCACAAACAAAAACGTTCTTCTCATAAGAAAATTAAATCGTTACTTTTTAACTAGAACATTGAACAACTAGGTTCTTGAAGATCATTTTACCCTTAGCAAATAATCCAAGATAAAGAGGTATTAAGTCAATCACTTTTTTTAGTGATCTATTTTTATCATGAATTGTACGCATCTATTTAACAGATGCAATAAGTTAAATTATGACAATCTTGAAAATTCATAATAAGGAAGAAAATATTTTATGGAATAGACTAAGGCAAAGAGATATTGTTGCCCTAGGAGAGCTATATGACCTTTATATTGATGTTTTATTGTCTTTTGGAATACAGGCTTCAGAAGATAAGGAATATGTTATGGATTGTATTCATGATCTTTTCCTAGACCTCTATAAATATGGCCGAAAAATAGGACCAACAGACAATATTAAGCGCTACTTGTTAAAATCGTTAAAAAGAAAATTAAACAGAAAATATAAAACAAAAACTGTTTCAGTATCTAATGAGTATGCATTCGAAAATAGCTCATATAGTCTGAACAAATACGCTGAATCCTTTGAAGAAGAGATTATTGCATCTGAATCTGCAATTGAAAAAAACATTAGATTAAAAAATGCGCTAAATTTTCTAACCAAAAGACAAAAGAAAGGTTTGTTTTTAAGGTTTAACGAAGAAAAGGCGTATGAAGAAATTGCAGAAATCATGGATGTTTCGATTCAGACATCCAGAACCATTGTATACCGAGGAATAAAGACATTAAGGCAATACTTGGTCTTAGTTTTCACCTTTATAACGAGCACTTTTTTTTGTTAAAAACAAAATAATCTAAAAAAACTGTCTATAAACATTGAATGCATTGCTTAAGTATATGAGCAGTGTACATTTTAATGCACTCAAATTTCACCATACTACAGAATGCTTATTGCATATAATACATAATGAAGAATAAAAAAGCCCACGAGAAGAATTTCATATCTGTGACAGATTATGAAAAGGAACTTTTAAAAAATAAAATAACAAATTCTATTCATCGCTATAGTAGAAGAAAACAATTACGATATGGTGTTGGGTTAGTGACATCAATTGCTATTATAGGTTTTATAGGTTTTTTTAGATACGGCAACACTACTACATCGGTAGACAATTTTATAAAGACTGCCAATAGTGTAAGTAATGAAAATCATGAGAATGTAAAACTTATTTTGAGCAATCAAAAAAGCATAGAGATTGTAGAAGACAATTTAACCATTAAATACTCAAGTACTGGCCAAAAAATTAAAATTGGAGCAACAAAAGATATTGGTCAATTGGTCACCGATAACACTACGGTTGTTTACAACACTATAGTAGTACCTTATGGAAAAAGGTCAATAGTAGAGTTATCAGACGGGAGTATAGTATGGTTAAATTCAGGCTCTAAACTGGTATACCCCGCAACCTTTAGAGGAAAGAAAAGGGAGGCCTATCTAGAAGGGGAAGGCATTTTTGAAGTAACACACGATAAGAATCATCCCTTTATTGTAGTTGCAGAGAATCATGAGATAGAGGTATTAGGAACCGTCTTTAATGTAAGTAATTATCCTGATGAAGGTGTAATAAACACCTCGCTAAAAAGTGGAAGTGTACAAATAAATTATAAAGCCGATTCTTTTTTAAAAATGAATGAATCGTTACTAATTGAACCAGGTACTTTGGCATCTTATGATAAAGGAAAAAATCAAATAAGGGTAAAAAAGATAAACGTAGACAACTATTTTTCGTGGAGAGAGGGCGTATTTATATTCAAAAGCGATCCTATGAAATATATCATGAAAAGGTTATCTAGGTATTATAATATAGATATAGTCATAAAGAATGAGGCGTTGGCGAATCAAACATTTTCGGGTTATTTAGATTTAAAAGAAAATATGGAAGAGGTAGTCAAAACCATCAAAGAAACATCAGATTTTGAGTATAGCTATGAAATAAAGAACAACAGAATAATTATTAACTAAAAAATAAGTCAAAATCAATGAAATAAAAAAACATACTAAAAGCCAGAAGATGTTGGAGCATCTTCTGACTAGAGTGTAACACCGCCGTAGTAAACAGCAATATTAACTAACAAAAAAAACAAAATTATGAATAAAATTCCTAACCCTAAATCCATAGGGGATGTATTTACTCTTAGATCCAATTTACGGACTATAATGAGGGTTTTTCTTACACTTATCGCAATGGGACTAAGCGCTGCTTATGCAAATCCAACATATTCTCAGACTAAAATTGATATTGATGTCAAGGATGTAAATCTTGAAGAACTGTTTCAAGAAATTCAAGGTAAAAGTGAATTTATCTTTTTCTACAAAGACGATGTCTTAGATAAGGATAAAAGGGTAACTCTTCATATGAAAAAAACAACACTGGCCAAAATTTTAAAACGAGCCTTTGCTGATACTAATTTGAGCTATAGTATTGACAATAGACAAGTTGTAATTAAAAAAATATATAAAGAGGTAATTCAGAGCACAAATTCTGAAGGCATACAACAATTAACTGTTTCAGGTTCAGTCACAGGCCCCGATGGCTATCCACTACCAGGGGCAAACCTTCTTATAAAGGGAACGACCAATGGTACACAAACCGACTTTGATGGAAACTATACCTTAAATATAGATTCCCCTGACGCCATTTTACTAATTAGCTATATTGGATTCAAGTCACAAGAAATAGCTGTAGCAGGGCAGTCTACCATTAATATACAGTTAGTAGAAGATGCCGCGAGATTAGATGAGATTATTGTCACGGGCTATGGCACACAAACAAGAGGAGAAATCACCGGAGCGGTAGTATCGGTCGAAATGGCCGACGCTATTAAATTGCCCGTTCAGAATGCGGCAGAATTATTACAAGGAAGGGCTACTGGAGTAAATGTTACAAATTCTGGTACGCCTGGTGAAGCACCTAAAATTAGTATTCGTGGTTTTGGCACTAGTAACAATACCGACCCATTGTATATTATAGATGGTGTTCAAACCGATAATAATAATGTACTGAACAACATTAACCCTGCCGATATCAAGCAACTTACGGTATTAAAAGATGCGGCGGCTGCCATATATGGGGCAAGAGCATCTAATGGTGTTATTATAATCACTACAAATGGCGGTAGTTATAATATGGATAAGCCTACCGTTTCTTTTGATATCTATTCAGGTTTTTCTAAACTTTCTCATAAGGTAGATATGTTGAACGTAGATGAACATGCTGCTGTAACGTGGGAAAGCCTAGTAAATCAACAAGCCATAAATGGTCTTACCAACCCTCCATCACACGCCCAATATGGAGGAGCGGATGGTAACTCAGGCCCAGTAGTGCCTACAACTGTACAAGGAGCGGCAATAGATGGTGTGCCATTTACGACCACAGTTAAACCCAATGGAGGTACAGACTGGATCGATGCTATTACACAAACAGCACCTACATCGAACGTCTCCTTTTCTGTAGCAAACGGTACTGATACCGGTAAATACTATCTGTCGGCTTCTTATTTAAATAGAGAAGGAATTGTGAAATACACGGGATTTAAACGTGGTAATACTAGATTAAATTCTGAGTTCAGAGTAGGTGATAATAAAAAACTGACGGTTGGGCAACATCTAAACATAGCCTTCTCTAAAGCAACAAAAGGCACAGACGATGCTACTGAACTCGCTTTGCGTATAACACCTTTGATACCCGTTCGAAATGATGCTGGTGAATTTGCAGGTACCGAAGGTTTGGAATTGGGAAATTCTGGTAACCCAGTTGCCAATAACTTTAGGGCTAGGCATGATTATGAGAAGAATTACAGCTTTATCGGAGATATTTACGGTGATTATAAAATAACGGATAAGCTAAACTTCAAAACCGTTGCTGCAGGAGGTTTTAACATTTTAAATCTACGCGAATTCGTGGCTCTTAATCCCGAAGCGAAAGAATCTCGTTCTGCTGCTAGGTTAACGGAAGGAGACCTAACTTCGTTTAACTGGTCTTGGACAAATACGCTGAACTATAGAAACACCTTTGGAAAACATTCGGTGAATGCTCTTGCGGGTATTGAGGCCATTAAAGAAAGAGGAAAAGGGAAAACGATCCAAAGAAGTTCTTTCTTAAATGAAGACCCGAATTTTGTTTTATTAAGCAATGGTATCGCAAGCCCCAATGTATCGGAAGCTATTGATGGCTCTACCACCTTGTTCTCGATTTTCGGAACCGTCAATTATGCTTTTGATAGCAAATACTTTCTTACCCTTACCGTACGTAACGATAAATCATCACGTTTTATAGGTGATAATCAAAGTCAAACATTTCCATCGGTAAGTGCGGGTTGGGAACTAAGCAAAGAAGATTTCTTTAACACCGAAGGCTTTGTTAATAGGCTTAAGATCAGAGCATCTTATGGAGAGTTAGGTAACCAAACGCTACCAATCAGAAACCCTGCGCAGAATGGCTTTTTTCAATCTCAGCAATATGCGGATTATTCTTTTGACGGGGGATCAATTGTAGATGGTGTTTTATTAACTCAAGTAGGCAATCCAGATTTAAAATGGGAAACCTCAAAATCTGTAAATATTGGTTTAGATTTTACGCTCCTTGATCGTAAATTGTCAGGTTTTGTTGAATATTTTAACATAGAAACCAACGATTTAATCGTAAGAGACAATAATGCGGTAAGTTTAACTGCCATAGATGCCGGTGCTCCTTTTGTGAATTTTGGCACCGTTGTAAATAAAGGAGTTGATTTTCAATTGAGTTGGAATGATCAAATAGGAAATGACTTTTCGTATAGTATAAGTGGGAACATTTCTACCGTAAAGAACGAAGTCACCGAATTCAAGGCTCCTCTGCAAGGAAATTCCTCGGGAATTAGAAAAGGACAAGTAACTAGAACAGAGGAGGGAGATGAAATTTCTTTTTTCTATGGAAGAGAAATTACTGGGCTAACTCCTGAAGGCAGGTTCATATACAGAGATGTAAACGGAGATGGCGAAATAAATACCGCTGACCGTACCAAAATTGGATCGCCTCATCCAGATTTCACCTATGGCGCCAATTTTAATGCAAACTATAAAAACTTTGACATTTCGTTCTTTTTTCAAGGAACTCAGGGCAATGATTTATGGAATTACAATAAGGTGTTTACCGATTTCGGATTCTTTTTTAACGGAAATAGAAGTACGAGAACATTGGATGCACGTTCGCCAAGCAATCCAAACGGTTCATTCATTGCCTTATCAGCGACCTCCCAAAACAATGAAGACGAACCTAACTCTTATTATGTTGAAGACGGTTCATACCTAAGACTTAAAAATGCGACCATTGGGTATACCTTGCCTTCCTCAGCTTTAGGTCGCATAGGAATTTCATCCTTGCGTCTTTATCTAACGGGTTCAAATTTATTTACGATTACCGATTATGAAGGATTCGATCCTGAAGTTATTCCTATTGACAACTTGACTTTAGGTTTAGATAGGCGTATTAATCCACTTTCACGGACAATAATTTTTGGAGTTAACGTTAAATTTTAAAAAAAAATGAAAAGAAAAATAATATATTTTGCATTGCTAATCGGAATGTTAGGGTGCAGCGACGATTTTACCAATGAACCACAAATAGGTGCCTTTGATGAGGAATTTCTTGAGACCGAAGATGGTGCTCGTTTATTTCTTTCAGCTGCCTATTCTATGCTAACGGGCCGCTCTTCATTATCAGTTGGTGATAGCCGTTTAATAAGTGGCACCAATTGGTTTCATGATGTTTTGGGCGGTGATGCCCATAAAGGAAGTACTGACAATGACCTATCTAGTTTGCTAAGACTTGAACTTGGCGAATGGGATGTTAGTAATGAACAGATTCCCCGCAAATGGGCCACGTATTATGCAGGTGTTAATAGGGCTAACGCCGCTATTAATGCTACGGTGGCAGCAGGTTTGATTAATGAAGAAGCGCAAGCACGGTTTGTACGTGCCATTTACTATATTGAACTGACAAAAATGTTCGGTAATGTTTCTGTCGTATCGGAGGCGAATTTTGCCGCACAAGAATTTAACCAACCCAATTCTGGTCCTGCATGGGAAGTGATTGAAAGTGACCTTCAATTTGGCATAACAAATTTACCCACAAGGTCGGAACAACCAGATGCCGGTAGACCAAGTAAAGAGGTCGCTATGGCATTTTTAGGCAAGGCACAGTTATATCAAAAGAAATATACCGAAGCTTTGGCATCTTTTAATTCAGTCATCACTTCTGGTGTATTCGCATTAAATGCTAATTATATTGACAACTTTAGATTGCAAGGTGAGAATGGTCCAGAATCTATTTTTGCTATTCAATTTCTAGCTGATGGCGGATCGTCTTTTAACAGTAACTCTGGAGCCAGTCTAAATTTTCCTAGAGGTGGCGGCCCGTTTACCTGTTGTGGATTTTACCAACCTTCTCAAGATTTGGTAAATGCCTATCAGACAGATGTTGATGGTTTGCCTTTATTGGACACCTATAACCTGCCTGGAAATGATGTAACGAACGACCATCTATTACAATCCTCTGATCCTTTTACACCCCATACCGGACCCTTAGATCCTCGTTTAGATTATACTGTTTCAAGAAGAGGATTAGACTTTAATGGCTTTGGAATACATATTGGACAAGATTGGATTCGGGCTCAAGATTCCGATATCTCAGGGCCTTATATCTCTAAGAAAAATATCCATCAGTCGGGCGACGGAAATGTATCGCCGACAAGTAATCGTAATAACGGTGTTAATTATAATATGATGAGGTATGCAGATTTACTGTTGATGGCCGCCGAAGCAGAAATCGAAGTGGGCTCGCTAGAAAAAGCTTTCCAGTATGTAAATATGATTAGAACTCGTGCGAAAACTGGTGAAAAACTTCAAGCTGATGGAGCCGATGCGGCAAATTACGTTGTAGAGCCTTATACTACTCCTTTTGTCGATAAAGCTTTTGCCACAAAGGCCGTACGATTTGAACGTCGTATCGAGCTAGGCATGGAAGCTCATCGCTTTTTTGACCTGGCCAGATGGGGAGTCAGCAAAGAAGTTTTAGATGCTTACTACGAAAACGAAGGTCGAACAATACCTAATTTTGGTGCAAAAGTTATTCCCTTTGCCGAGCACCATGTTGTTTTCCCCATTCCAACTGCTGCGATCGATTTAAGTGAGGGTAATTTAACACAGAATCCTGGTTATTAATTTAACTATCTTTTTTAATTAAAGAAAGCGGAGCATTTTTTAATGCTCCGCTTTCTTTTGCATTATCTACGGACTCAGGTTACTACGCACTCACCCCTGAGACACGCTTCATCAGTAGGGCTCCCACGACATCACATACCCATTTTGATGTCTCATCATACATCAATAAAATTAGAATTTTTTTAAAATCAATCTCCCCTCTCCTGCAGCATAAACCACTCATATAATTCCTCAGTGTTATAGGCCTTTACCCACGAATCGTGACCTACCCCTGGGTATCTGGTAAACCTAACGTTATAGTTCATTTCTTTTAGCCTATTCACCATATTCTCAGACTCCGATATATCGATAGACTTATCTTCTTCACCATGAAAGACCCAAATAGGCAGCTGCTTATCGATCCAAGCGGCATAGGGTACAGGAGTCATTCCGCAAACTACGGCCATGGCCGCAAATTTCTCTGGGTATTGCACCGCTAGTTCCCAGGCAGCGCCACCTCCCCTACTCAGACCTGTCAAATAAATTCTATTCTTATCTACACGGTTGTTAGCCACAATAGTATCTAATAATTGAACTACGGCCCTGGTATTCCACCATTTTTTTCGATACGGATTTTGTGGTGCTAAAATCAAAAAGGGAAACTGCTTTCCCTCAACAATCAACTTGGGCGGGCCATTGCGCTTAATGGCAACCAGACTGTCACCAGCTTCTCCGCCTCCATGCAAGAACAAAAGCAGAGGAAAATTCTTCGCTTCCTCTTTTTCGTAATTCTCCGGATAGTATAAATAGTAGCTTAATTTCTCTTTAATGGTAGTTTCCTGCACGGCATCGACCAATTGTGATTGAGCAGAACACCCTTGAAACATCAATAATACCATAAAAATACTTACGAAAAACTTCATATTCCTCTTGAATTTTATTGAATTGAAGATAAAAAAAAGATTGTAAAGAACAAGCTCTCTTATACAGCTGAGTTCGACCTAAGATTTATCTACAGAATGCTAATAAAGACTATGAATTAAAATAGAAAATTTAAAGGAATATCAAATCATACTCAAATTTTAAGATTGAAAAAATGATAATCAAAAGGTTCTCATGAGCGACCTTTTTTTTAACTTTTTAAACAAGCTCTCCTCTACAATTATGCGATTAATTCTCATTTATCGATACAAGGTAAAATGCCCGACATACCTGATTTTACTTTTGTCATTGGCGTTAACAACATACCAATAATCCCCAGTGGGTAATTCGGAACCTTCATAGTTTCCGTTCCAATTAGTAACTTGATTCAAAAGTGCCACTACCCTACCATAACGGTCATAGATCTTGACCTCTATATTAGGAAAGTAATCTCTGTTCTTAGGAGACCACACATCATTCTTGCCATCACCATTCGGGGTGAAAAAGTTAGGAATCTCCAACATTCCGGTAAATTCAAAAGGTATGGTCACTATGGCTACACAGCCGTTTTGATCTACTACCCTAACGCTAACATTACCACTCTCATTAGTCGTAAAAACTGTTTCGCTACCATAGGATTCTCCTTGAAAGAAATATTCGTATCCACCATAGCCTCCCTGAGCGGTGGCAGTCAATTCATTAGGGCCTGTTTTTACAGCTTCTAAGGTGAGGGGGTCGTACACATCGATACTGAATTCTACAAAATTGGTACAACCGTTTTCATGGAATATATAAACCGTATGGTTACCTGCCGGTAAATCACCCCAAGTAGTATCTACACCCGCCAATGCCGTTATAGCATCAGTAGGGTCAAGAGGATCCAATGCAAACAGTAATTCTGGCGTAAGACTCGTATCCTGCATCTGGACGGTTACCGTACTGTTGGGGAATATTCCCTCACAACCATACTGTACTATTGGCTCTGCAGTGAGATTAACGCCGATTACTATTGCAACCAAGACATCGGTACTACACAAATTGGCGTCTTGTATAAAAACAAAGTAGGTTTCACCTCCTAGCAAACCATCAAAATACAAATTGTCATTGCGAACAAAAACTTCGCTTCCGTCAGAGTTAGGACCCACCAATTTTGTTTCATAATACTGTACAAAAGTAAGCGGGTCAACAAAAGGTGTTCCTCCGGTAATGGTCAACTGGGCCGCTCCGTCCTCAAAACCGATACAGGTCTCCGGACTTGAACTCACATTGATCACCCTTATCTCTTCGGGCTCAGCAACAGTGATTACATCTTTCTCAAAACAACCATTCTGATCTTGAATTAAAATCTCATAATCGCCCGCCGCCAATTCATCAAAGGTATAGGTTCCCGGATTGGCGGGATCACTAAAGAACTCACTGAAATTAGGTGCAATTGCGAACTGGATCAAGCCAACGCCTCCATTAGAAACCTCAACTATGATAGTACCATCTTCCTCGCCCGTACATGTGACCGGACTTGATGAAGCCGTGAATACGATAGGTGCCGGCCTTACTATTTCAAATGGCCCTGCGATATCACTACAATTGGCTCCACTGGTAACGGCAATATAATAATCAGCACCTTCAGAAAGACCTTCAAAAGTACCGTCGCCCTGTGGTCCTCTTACCAATGTTGCTGTAGCAGCAGGACTAAAGGCATCTACCGGATCACCTGAATACAAATAGAACATATTATCCCCTACACCACCATTGATGAACGATTCAATCCTACCGTCCAATTCGGAGGCACACGAAATATCATCAGGCAAATTAGGAAGTAGGGTAATACCAGTGGCATCAGTCATCGTAATACCATTTGACCTTACTGCCAAACAAGTATTCGATGCATTTTTCTTACGTACATCAAACTGATAGGTAATTCCTGCAACGCCAGGTATAAGTATCGATGTGCCAACCATATCGGTATATGTACCAATTACAATTCCATTTTCAAGTTGAAGATATTCATAGGCAAATGAGGCATCAGGGTTCTCTATACCTAATCGCATTTCACCCATACCACCACAACCTGGTACTTTGGTCTGCACCAATTTAGGCTCAATGGGCGGCGGCGGATCAACAAAATACGGTATACTAACCCCTATACAATCAAAACTTGATGAAACTTCGATTGCATACCAACCTCCACTAATATATCCACCACTTGTACCCATAAAGGTCGGTGAATTCTGTAATCCACTGGTAGAGGCAATATCGGTATTATTGTTACTGTTCAAATACAATATTCTATAGTTGTACCCTGCCCCTAAAAATCCGCCCGAGGCGCCAGCAGTTGCCGTATTTATATCTCCTGTGGTAGGATCATAGGCCTCCAAAATAGCGTTGTTTCCGTTAGGGCAGACCAATGCTTGAGGTTCACGAATACCTACTTGTATTGCAGGAATAGGAGCCAAGGTAATATCGAACGTATCAAGACAGGCCTCGACATCTCTGACCTCTACTCTATAATCACCACTGGGCAAAGTTTGAAAGATATTTGTGGCCCCTAAAGGAACTATTTCTATATATCCTAAACCATCATCACGTAACAATCTGTATTGATATGCAGCATTGTCCCATCCGTTGACACCTGTCGCCTCTATATGACCCATATCTTCATTGCAACCGACATTACCGACTTCTATAGCCGTAACATCGAGTGCCCCGTTCGGCGACCTTATAGTCTCTACATTACTGTCGCCTGAACAGAAAGGAATAGCCGTAGAAACGACCTCAACAAAGAAATTACCTCCAGGAAGACCAAGAATTGTCTCAGGGTTATTGGCAGTATCTAAAGATGCTGTTGCAAGTACGGTCGTCTTGCCGGGATCACTACCGCTATACACATTATAGGTATACACCCCTGTATAATCGGTTACCTCTATCGACATTTCACCATCACTGGCTCCAAAACAGCTAACAGGCTTGGTTTCATTTATAACCACAGTTGGAGCTATTGTAGCGATTACGGTATGTTTAGGCATAGGATACGTACAGCCGCCTGGCTCATTATCCTGTACTTCGAATAAATAATCACCGGAAGCCGGCAAAAAGACATCAACATAGTTATTACCAAGGCTATTTGTCACTGCTGGTACGACCATTGCAGAAATAGTGGTAACCGTAAAATCAGCAGTTCCGCTTACCTCGATTCTCACACGTTCAAGATCCCTACAATTTAAGGGGTCTACTTGAACAATAGTGGGTATGACATCTGTAGGCGGGTTTATAGTAACACTAGCGGTCGCCTCACAGCCCTTATCGTCGATTGCATATACCGTTATGTTTTGAATATTTCCATCATCGATTATTTCAAAGGTAGAACCGGTCTGGTAATTTGAAAAACCACTAATACTATATCGGTAATTGCCCGGTGTACCAGGGTTTGTTATGGTGGTAGTCAAGGTCGTGGAACTAAATCTGTTCGCTCCTGGCTCGCAGGTAAAGTCTGGCGCACTGGCACTAATAGTGAACACAGGCGGCTCTGCAATCAGTAGTGGTCCTGATAAATCTATGCAATTACGTGACGAGACTACCTCAACCTCATAAGTACCTGGTGATAAACCTGAAAAGGAACCAGAGTTATTATTAGAAATCAAAACTCTCGTCACAAAATCTAATAACCTATAGTCAATAGGACTATCAGTATCTGTTCCTGCTTGAAGAATAATATCTATACTACCATCATCATCCCCATTACAGCTAATATCCTGAGGCGTCGTTGGCAGAATTATGGGAGCCACAACAGCATCCATATTGATATTATCAACCAAGAAAAAACAAAAGATGGTGCCATCGAATACAATATTGTCGGTTGCCAGAACTTTATAACTTCCTGGCCCTAATCCACTGAATACCCCCGTATTGTTAGCCACACCAATAGGTATACCACCACTATCCTGCAATTGAAAGCTAAAATCACCACTACCACCATTGGTTGTGATGGTGATTTCTCCGTCGGCAGCATTACAGCTGGGGTCTGTGGTAAATCCGCCAGAGGCCGATAAAAAATCATATACCGTTGCCGTGCCTTGTCCTGTACACCCATTGGCATCGATTACATCGACAATGTAATCACCAGGAGTGCTTACATTAAAGGTATACTCATATCTGCCCGTACCACCATTGAATATTCCGAGTTGCTCATCACCGCCCAAAGTAAACCTGGGTGTATTCACCGTTCCGGAAACACTAACAAGAATATCGAACGAAGTAGAAGTTACATCACATTGATTTTCTACGATAAAAGTCGGGGCCGATAATGGGGGGTCTAGTGGAATAATCTCTGCGATGGCAAAAGAAGTACACCCGCTAGAATCCTTTACAAATACGTCATAGCTCCCATCAGGCGCAAAGAAAGTGGTTACCGTATCAAAATCAGCCGGCGCGGGAAGTGATCCCGAAACCATAAAGGCAAACGTATAAGGCCCACCTGCCCCGCCCGAGCCCTGAACCGTAATCGATCCATTGGCATTACAATTCGCCGGAGTCAAATCGAGAATATCTATAGCTGGTAGGTTTTGGTCTATTATAATCCTAACGGCATCTGTACAATTATCGGTAAGATTGGTAACGATAATCTGATAATTTCCGGGCAAGGCTTCATAAGCACCAGAATGGGTAGGAGAAACATTCGTTGGAGACTCCAAAGTAATCCTAGTGCCATCATCGGTATTGAGTAATTCTATAATCAAATCACTACCGGGAGCAAAACCGATTACATCGTAAACTATTTGTCCGAATCTATTTGTATCACAATAACCGGCCGTAGAACTGGCAGTCACGTCCAAGGTCGTCGGTCCGTCTACAGGTGGTATTTCCACTAAATAAATACAAGCCGTGCCTAGATCGGTTACTTCGACCGTATAGGTTACCCCGTATTGCAACCCTGAGAACGTATGCCTTCTTGGAGGTATATTGGGTGTGACCGGTGCTAAGGGGTCATTCTCTAAACGAATCAAGAAAGGTCCAACGCCACCAAAAATTTCTACGGTGTTACTAAACCCAGTAATAGTACAGACGGGGACTACGGGATCAGGTACTACCGTCAAGGTAGCCTGAACCACGGCAACCGTATCAATATCTCTACATCCAAGAGCATCAATGGTAACTACCGTATATATTCCCGGAACCAAGTTTAGAAAGCTTTCTGTAGTACTGGCCGTAGGTCCTATTCGCGACAGTTCAATACCAAACTGGTCTTGTAAAATATAGGTGTAATCTGGGGTACCCCCTACTACGGCGGTTACCTCTATCGAGCCCTCGACAATACCCGTTGAACAGCTTGCAAGTGTGGGTGATACAACAGCATCTGGTGGAGCCACAGCACTCAAACTTATTATGGCATCGGCCGGCAGTGTTTCACAGCCTCTAGCATCTCTGACTATAAAAGGGTATGTACCTACGGCCAGATTAGAATATACCGTCTGTGAGCTAAAAGGCCCACCATTAAAGCTTATTTCATACGGGGGAATACCGCTTGTAGCATCAGGGATTATGGTAACTATACCGTTATCAGTATTTCCACAACTTACAGGAGTGGTGCTTACCGTCGCCGGATCAATAGCTATCGGAGGATTCAAGCTTATAGGATTAGACAGGGCAATACAGTTTTCGTTATCGGTAACCCTAAAAACATAGTCACCCGCAACGGTCGTGTCATATAAAAAGCTATTCGACGTCAAAGGTATAGAAGCTCCGAAAGCTCCACCGTTAAAGCTAATTTCATATTGTTTTGGACCTGGACCAGAAGTATAGCCCCCTAAAACCTGAACTCGGATCTGCCCAGGAGCCCCACCACAGGGTATTTCAGTTTCAATACTGGTATTTACCCGTAACTGTGGATTAATCGTGACCGTAATGGTATCTCGACAGTTGTTGCCATCGACTATTTCTACAGTATAATTTCCGGGTACCAATCCTGTAAAAACCGGACTAATCTGCAAGGTTCCGCCATTGACCCGGTATTGATGACTGGCCAAAGGGGCACTACCCGCGGTAGAGGTCACCGCAATGGTAGCACCAGGACCAGCTACATAACAATAATCAGAAGCGCCTGCATCTATGGCGATCGCTGGGGCACTCAATGGCGTAAGATCAAAATCAAATGTATCGGTACAGCCCTCGACATCTTCGACGGTCAAGGTATAGGTTCCTCCTTGAGGCAGGTTGCCGAATACGGCTCCTGATTTAGGCCCGACGGTCGTGAAGCCATCAGGAAACAACAAGGTATATTTATTATTACCCCATCCTCCTGATGCATTGGCCACAACACGGCCCAAATTACTATTATCACAGGTCATGGCGGTAAGGGTACCACTTAATGAAATGGCCGTAGCAGGTTCAAGAATATCGAATGATGCCGTATCGGTACAGCCAGAATCGACATCTGTAACGGTAATGGTATAGGTGCCAGCTCCTGAAGGAGGCAGATCGACTTCACCATTGTTTTGAGGAGCACTTTCAGGGCTACCATTGATATTGTAGGTATAGTTGTTCGCAAAGCCATCGATTAAGAAAGTTCCGTTACCATCAGTAGCACCTGTACAAACCCTAAGATCCCCGCCTGATTTCACCCTGGCCCGAATCGAACTAATCAGCGCAGGAGTAAACCCCTCTGTGTAGGTACAATTATTGGCATCTGTTATTTGAAAAATATAAGAAGTCGTTGTACTCAACCCAATAAATATATCACTACCACCATTATTGATGGTAACCGGACTAATAATCGAATAATTTACGATTGCGAAATTACTTGTAGGCGTCAACTGTACGTCAGAAGTACTGGTGATACAATTGATATTACTTTGTGCAAAATCCAAATCGGTAGGCGGATCTACGTCATTAATGGTAATCGGGGTCAATTCAAGACGACAACCACCGCCATCTTCGATAATTGGCGTATAGGTACCTGGCCCTAGATTCGGATATGAGGTAATCGCAGTGAAATTGGCACCATCGATACTGAAGACATATCCACTTCCCGAACCACCTGAAAACGGGCCCGAAAAATCAATTTGTCCGCCGTTGATACCACCACTTCCATCACATGTCCTATCAGATATTTTTGCTGCCGACCCCGTAATAACACCCACAGTGGTCACTGTAACCGAGGGCAAAGACATTGTACATTGGAAACCCCCTTGTTGGTACCTTACCTCAATAGTATTGTAGGTACCTGCAGCTACCGATATTTGAGGGTTGGACTCCCATGGATCCCCGGAATCTGCTCTGAAGGAAAGGTTATATCCACGAGCATCGATTATAGTAAAGTTGATTTTTGCACCTCCATTGGAACAAGTTCCATCGATTCCGTTCACGGTAATATCGGGAGGAAGAAGATTTTCGACATTTGAAGATGCCGGAATGGTACAACCATTACTATCGGTAATAATAAAGTCATACGTACCAGGACCGCTTACCGTATAGATTGTAGATCCGGAGTACGAAGGTTGCGCCGATCCACCATTTACGGTAAACGTATAGGGAGCAGATCCTCCTGTCGTATTTACGATAATATCAACATCGGTAATCGTTGAACAACCAAAACTACTATTGACTTCCGTTGAGGCATCCAAAGCAGACAGACCATTACCGATAATAATAGGACTACCACCCGTATCAAGATTCTGTCTTGGCGGGTCGATGCCGTTCAATAGATCCCCAGTACATTGTTGGGTCTCTACCTGTACAATATAAGTGCCGAATCCGACAGCCGAGAAGATATATGGATTATCAGGAATAAAGGCCGTAAACTCTTGGGCCACGCCGCCGCTATCCAACAAAGTATACTTATAGGGTCCAGGAACATTGTTGGCCGTTACGGTAATGCTTCCCGTATCACCACTGCATTGGGCATCGGTAAAAGTAACATCAATATCAATATCTAATTGGTCAATGGTTATGGGCTCATACGGATATTCACAGGTATTGGCCGTATTTTTTAATCGTGCCTTAACAATATAGGTGCCAGAAGATAGGTTAGCGAAGATAGGCCCTTGCCAAGGTCCGAAACCGCCGCCGTTATCTATACTATACTCGTAGGCACTAGAAAGGTTAGTAATCTGTATTCGCCCGGGAACACCACAGATAAAATCGTTTTTAACAAAGGTTTGGGTAATAGTACTTTTCTTGACTTCGAAATAGTAGGCTTGCCCATCAACAACAACGCGAAACTCGGCGCCTGTACCCGCCGGAATGCTACTGGCATCCAAAAGGTAAGTGGCTCCTGTGCCAACCGTGGTGTAGCAAGACGGTGTGGTATTCGGGCAGGGTGTGGCGAGATCAGGCGAACATGCCCCCCCTAATACTTGCCATTGTACCGTGGAGTAAGATCCGGACAAGGAAATTATACGATCATCTGAATCTCCACAAAGATTAAACAAGGCGATGGTACTACCGTCATTTGCACAACCATTTGTATCATCAGACCCTTGAATGGGTGTGATAAAGACCAGAGCTGTGACAAGATTGTTCCGTACCCCAGTTTTCTTGAGGATAAGAGGTTCGGCTTTGTTGCTAGAATCAACTGTAGTTTCCGAATTGACATCGTCGAAGACCGAAGTAACTTCTGTAATAAAATGATAGACTCTTGTATGTGCTACTGCCGACGTACAAACTACTGAGAACATTATCAACAGCAGAGCATACAAAATATGCCTTTGTTTTTTTGGGAGCATAGGTTAAGTCAATTTTATATAAAAACACACAGATTTGGGGAATCGGTATATTTTTTGGAGTAATTGTTTATACTTATATTTTCTCTTTATCTTTATGCTTTAAAGCATTCTTTATAAATTTTTAACGTTCGAATATGAAAAAAAGTATTATATACATCTGCTTAATCGTTGTAACGCTTAGTTCTTCTTGCGCGCAGAAGCCTGAAAATCAGGTAAATATTCCATCCTCAGAGCCTTTTTCGGCAGAGCTCTTTATCGATGACATAGCGATTCCATGGGGTATGGCGTTCCTTCCTGATGGCAGCATGCTTATTACAGAAAAATCAGGAGACCTCCTGCATTTTAAAAATGGAAAAAAAGATACAATCTCGAATACTCCCGAGGTATATACTAGAGGACAGGGAGGATTGTTAGATATAAAACTTCATCCTGATTATAAGAACAACGGATGGATATATCTCAGCTATTCCTCTTCGGACGGCGATGAAAAAGGGGGCCACACCGCTATTATTCGAGCGAAGCTCATAGACAATGCGCTTACTGATTCAGAATTACTGTACAAGGCGTCACCAAATACCACAAAAGGGCAGCATTTTGGTTCGAGAATCGAATTTGATAATTTGGGCTACCTATATTTTTCAATTGGCGAAAGAGGCGCACGTGATGAAAATCCGCAGGATATTTCTCGAGACGGAGGAAAAATATATCGATTATATGACGATGGTAGAATTCCTGAAGACAACCCATTCGTGGGAACCGATGGCGCCAAAAGCGCGATTTACAGTTATGGCCACAGAAACCCCCAAGGCATGGCAAAGCACCCCAATACGGGTGCAATATGGGTGAATGAACATGGGCCTCAGGGCGGTGACGAAATCAATATTATTGAAAAAGGAGCTAATTATGGCTGGCCTTTAGTTACCTACGGCATTAATTATAGTGGCACACCCATAACGGATATCACCGAAATGGAAGGCACAGAACAGCCCATTCATTATTGGGTTCCTTCTATCGCACCCAGTGGAATGGCCTTTATCACTTCTGATAAATACACCGATTGGAAGGGCAGCCTTTTGGTAGGTTCATTAAAATTTCAATATTTGGAACTGCTGAAAATGGATGGTAACAAAGTCATAAAACGCGAAAAAATCTTGGCCGATAAAGGTCGTGTACGCAACGTAAAACAAGGACCAGACGGTTTAATCTATGTTGCCGTAGAAGGAAAGGGTATTTATAAATTAGTGCCTAAAAATTAACCAAGAACAAGGGTCAAACCATTCCTATGAAAATATTTCTTATAACCTATGTGCTTGCAGTTATAACGTTTTCTGCATTCTTTTTTCAGGATTCAGATCTAGAAAAAAGCATGCAACGCGGTAGTGAAATCTATATCGATTTCTGTATCACCTGCCATTTAAGTAAAGGCGAGGGTGTTGAGCATACGTTTCCTCCCCTAGCGAAATCAGACTACCTGATAAAAAATCGAGAAGCCAGTATAAGGGGCGTTAAATATGGCCAACAAGGTGAAATTATCATAAATGGTGTCACCTACAATAGCGCTATGCCATCTCCGGGTCTTGAAGATGAAGAAGTTGCCGATGTAATGAACTACATTCTCAATTCTTGGGGTAATTCCGCTGATAAAATGGTAAGCTTAAAAGAGGTCCGGGGTATTCAAAAATAGAAGTTACCGACCTGCATCCAAGGCTTTTTTTACGGATCCATGCTTTTCAAGCAATTCCTTGGCTACGTCATATTCAATGCCCAGTCCTTCGACAACATATCGAACTCCACGGTCCACCAATTTGGTGTTACTTAATTGCATATTCACCATCTTGTTGCCCTTCACTCGCCCAATTTTTATCATCAAGGCCGTAGAAATCATATTGAGTACCAATTTTTGTGAAGTTCCACTTTTCATACGAGTGCTTCCGGTAACAAATTCAGGACCTACATTGACCTCAATAGCAATATCAGCAATCTGTGCTAAAGGAGACCCGTGATTATTAGTAATACCTGCCGTAAGCAGTCCATTCTTCTTGGCGTCGGCCATAGCTCCAAGAACATAAGGCGTTGTTCCTGATGCCGCAATGCCCACGACCACATCCTTCGAATTGATTTCATGCAGTAGTAAATCTTTCCATGCCTGCTGGCTATCGTCCTCGGCATGCTCAACAGATTTACGTATAGCAACATCGCCTCCTGCAATCAAACCAATGACCCGCGTATGCGGTATGCCATAGGTCGGAGGTATTTCAGAGGCATCTAATATCCCCAATCTACCGCTGGTTCCTGCACCAATATAAAATAGCCGCCCTCCTGTCTTGAAACGTTCCGCCAGAGCATCGACTAATTCTGTGATTTGAGGAATAACCAATGCCACAGCCTTAGCCACTTTTTCATCCTCTTCGTTTATTTTTATCAAAATAGACGATGTATTCATTTGCTCCAAATCATCATGATTTGAAGGTGTTTCGGTAATTTTTTTGTATTCCATAGTTATTATAATAGCTGAATATCGTGATTTCTAAAAAGATCCAAAAGTTTATTTTGAGGGTCTAACTCTGTAATCATTGTATTTATGGCATTAATGTCGCAAGTCTTATATCGGTGTTGAGAGTTTAGTTTTTCAGATATGGATAAAAGAACAGTTTTCTTGGAAGATTTTATGACCGCCTTCTTCACTTGTACAATGTCCCAATCAAATTCGGTCAAACCATAAAAAGAATCTACATAACCCGTTCCGATAAAACTATAATCAACTCGTATTTCCGAAAGATTATGTATCGCATTGGCACCAATGGTAATTTGCGCATCCTTGGCGATTTTGCCTCCGATAAAAATTACAGTCACATTGGCCTTATTGGATAGTTCCATAGCTACCGGAAGGCTTAGAGTAAAACAGGTCAGCTCAAGATCTGCAGGAATCAATCGCACCAACTCCAGGCAAGTAGTACCACCGTCAATAAAAATCACGCCGCCATCCTTCAAAAGTGTAATTGCTTTTTCGGCGATCTTCATCTTTTGATCCAAGGCGTAAACATTCGTGTTTCTAACATTATTAGTAGTAAAACCCAAAGAAATAGCCCCACCATGTACCTTTCTAAGCTTGTTTTCCGCATCAAGCTCCTTTACATCTCTTCTTACGGTATCTATAGATACATCAAGGGTTTCCGCTATATCAGTCAATAATATACGATTGTGAAGTTCCACTTCACCCAATATGGTCTGTTGTCTTTCTTCTTTTAACATGTAAATACGCTTACAAAGGCATTAAAAAACAAAGATAGTAAATAAATCATCATGCCGTTTTATACCGTTTTAATTTTAATTTTAGATTATCAAATCTTCAATAAAGCATAAAACAGCATAAAACATAGCAAAAAGCAGCAAATTTAAAGTATTATTGCATATATTTGCTTCGATTCACATATATACTCATCAGAACATATCTTTTTAGGTACGAGCCCATTAAAAGCATGAAAACAGAAGCGAAACTATTTATGAAAAAAAAGTCAGGTAAAAACAGAATCGATATTTCATATAAGCCGATAGGGCAATTTGAAGAAACACGTTTTGAAAAAATTCACAATGTGATCTTTTCAAATTCCAATGAAGGTTCGATTAGGGTTGCACAGGAGATAGCCGAGCTTATAAAAGCGAAGCAATCGCTGAATCAATCGTGCATATTAGGTTTGGCGACAGGTTCATCTCCAATTCGGGTTTATGAAGAATTGGTCAGAATGCATCAAGAAGATGGTTTGAGTTTTGCTAATGTAGTCACCTTTAACCTAGATGAATATCTGCCCATGGATAAAGAGAACAGGCAAAGTTATTTTTATTTCATGCACGAGCATTTATTCAATCATATTGACATATTACCTGATAACATTCATGTACCAGATGGTAAAACATCTAGTGAATCGGTCGTAGAATATTGTTTGGACTATGAAAAAAAGATAAAAAAATACGGTGGTCTAGATTTTCAACTTTTAGGAATAGGCAGAACGGGACATGTGGGCTTCAACGAACCAGGCTCTCATTACAATTCGGGTACACGGGTGATTACTTTGGATCACATAACGCGAGTAGATGCCGCACCTTCTTTTTTGGGTATCGATAATGTTCCAAGGAAAGCCATTACTATGGGTATTGCTACGGTAAGAAGTGCAAAAAGAATAGTATTACTCGGCTGGGGGCAAAACAAGGCCCAGATAATCAAACAGACCATCGAGGGCGATATTTCGTCTCATGTACCCGCAACCTACCTTCAAGAACACAATAATTGCACTTTCGTATTGGATGTTAGTGCCGGTAGCGAACTAACACGAAATAAGACACCTTGGCTTGTAGAATCCTGTGAATGGACCAAAGACCTCACAGCCAAAGCCATAGTGTGGTTATGCGGCGAAACGGGAAAAACAATCCTAAGCCTTACCGACAAAGATTACAATGACAATGGCATGTCAGGCCTATTGACTTTGGAAGATTCTTACGATTTGAACATAGAAATGTTCAATCGACTTCAGCATAGCATCACCGGTTGGCCAGGAGGCAAACCCAATGCCGATGATACGAGCAGGCCTGAACGGGCGTTACCCGCTAAAAAGAAGGTCATTATTTTCAGCCCTCACCCTGATGACGATGTCATTTCTATGGGAGGAACCTTCGACAGGTTGGTAGAACAAGGCCATGAGGTACATATCGTATACCAAACATCTGGGAATATTGCGGTTTCAGATACAGAAGCCCGAAAATTTGCGGAAATATCAAAAAGAATACACCCTTCAGAAGAAGCCCAGGTCATCATAGACTTTATTAAAGAAAAAAAGGAAAGCAGTTTTGACTCTAAAGAAGTGCGCCTTTTAAAAGGAAATATCAGAAGAGGCGAATCCTATGCAGCCACAAGATATATGGGATTAGAAGATGCTAATGTTCATTTCTTAGACCTGCCTTTTTATGAAACGGGTACCATCAAAAAGAAAAGTCTATCCGAAGAGGATATTGAAATTATGATAGATATTATCAAAAAAATAAAGCCACATCAAATATATGCCGCCGGTGACTTGGCCGACCCCCACGGCACCCATAAGGTTTGTTTAGATGCTGTTTTTGAGTCTCTAAAGCGCTTAAAAAAAGAACCCTTTATGAAAGATTGCTGGCTTTGGTTATATAGGGGGGCATGGCACGAATGGGGCATCAATGAAATTGAAATGGCGGTTCCCATGAGCCCAGGCCAAGTATTAAAAAAACGTTTTGCTATTTTTTGCCACCAATCACAAAAAGACGGGGTTATGTTCCAAGGCAATGATTCAAGAGAATTCTGGATGAGAGCCGAAGAACGCAATAAAGACACCGCAGCAAGGTATAAGGCTCTTGGCCTATCGGATTATGCCGCTATGGAAGCTTTTGTACGTTATAAATTCTAAAGCACCTAGACTTCGGGGCCATACTGTTTATTCACAGCTCGGCCCCGCAGTTCTAAGAGAATAAAACAACCCTTCTTGAAGCTCCCTTTCGAGGAATTTTTTATTTCGAGGCAAACCCCTTCATAGACAGGCCTGCCTGCGGTAGGCAGGTTAAACCCGCAAGGAGAAATTAAAAAAGAACTTATCCTAAACATTTCTATGCCCGCCGAATCGGCCGGCATAGAAATATTGAACCCATAAGTAAGAATAAATGCCTATTCGTAATCTTGAGATAGGTCTTTCTCAATTGCTATGATAAAAAAAATAGGAATCCTACTTCTTATAAGTCTTACTTCTTGTGGCGTCTTTAAACCTAGCATTCCACAACCAAGAACAGAGTTCCGTGGGTTCTGGGTAGCCACCGTTGTGAATATTGATTGGCCTACGCTTGGCAACGATGCCTTGGAAAAACAAAAATCTGACTACCTAAGAATACTCGATTTCTATCAAAAATTGAATTTCAATGCGGCCATTGTTCAAATTCGAACGGCAGGAGATGCCTTTTACCCTTCTAAATACGCCCCATGGTCGCGATTTTTAACAGGCAAAGAGGGCAAAGCTCCACATACCGAAATAGATGTTTTAGAATGGATGATAAATGAAACACATAAACGCGGTATGGAATTTCATGCATGGTTAAATCCATATCGGGCGACCTTTGACCTAAAAACAGAAATTCTTAGTTCTGCACATGATTATAATACGCAGCCCGAGTGGATGTTAAAATATGGAAAGAAGTTCTACTATGACCCCGGCCTACCTGAGGTACGGCAACGTTTGATATCGATTATAGACGAGGTTGTTTCGAACTATGATATTGACGCCATTCATTTCGACGACTATTTTTACCCGTATAAAATAAAAGATGAGGTGTTTGATGATACCGCTAGCTATTCTTATTACGCACTTCCTAATCAATCATTAGATGACTGGCGAAGGAGTAATATTGACTCCCTTATAAAAAATACCCACAAAACTATCAAGGCAAGAAAACCATGGGTTCAGTTCGGAGTCAGCCCTTTCGGAGTCTGGAAAAACAAATCGACTGACCCTAGGGGTTCTGACACTCAAGCAGGTCAGACCACCTATGAGGATTTGTACGCCGACCCCCTACTCTGGATAAAAAAAGGCTGGTTAGATTATCTAGTGCCACAGGTGTATTGGAGCATGGAACTTACTGTTGCATCACATCGAAAAATTATGGCTTGGTGGGCAAATAACACCCAGAACACCAACCTATACATTGGTAACGGAGCCTATAAAATCAGGAATAACAAGGATACATCTTGGAAAAACAAAAAAGAGCTACCAGACCAATTGACTCTCGCCCGAAAAACAGAAGCCGTTCAAGGCAATGTTTTTTTTAGTGCTAAAAGCCTGATGAAAAAAAATCAAGATGTCGTGAGACACCTCAAAAAGAACTATTACCAAAAAGTGGCCCTACCGCCCGTTTCACCTTTCGCCCCGATCCTGGCAAATTCAGTAATACAACTCGAATCATTTGATGATTTCTCGGAATTCATCACATTAAATTTTAAAGGACCAGGGCTCGATACCTATAGGTTTGCTATGGTATATGCCTCTAAAAAAAAACTAAAACTACACTACCCCATCAAAAAACTATTGACCAAAACGGTTGTTAAAAAGGGCAATAGCATAAGTATCAACAAAAAACAACTTAAAAACAAAAAACACTTAGCGCTCACTTTTATCAATAGATTCGGACAAGAAAGTGAGCCGATTATCATACATTTAAATCAAATATATTAAATGGCACAAAAAGATAAATGGGCTTGGGCATGGATTCCCGTCCTCTATTTCACACAAGGGCTTCCTTATGTCCTCGTTGTCACAGTTTCTGTAATCATGTACAAGAAACTTGGTGTGAGTAACGAGGATATTGGTTTTTATACCAGCCTGTTATATTTGCCTTGGGTACTAAAACCATTATGGAGTCCGTTCGTTGATTTAAAAAGCACCAAACGCAAATGGTTCTTATCAATGCAATTGGTAATAGCGGTAGCCATTCTGGGGGTTGGGCTGAGCTTACCGACCAATATGTTCTTCACCACTACCCTAGCCTGTTTCTGGATGGCAGCTTTCGCATCGGCCACCAATGACATAGCCTCAGACGGTTATTATATGCTTGGCTTGACCGAAAAGAAACAATCTTTTTTTGTCGGAATGCGAAGTACTTTTTACCGTTTAGCCATGGTAACAGGAGAAGGCCTGATTGTAATAATTGCAGGTTTTCTTGAAAATAAATACGGTGACAATACCAAGGCCTGGAGTATGACCATGACCATGGCCGCCTTTTTAATGCTGGCCCTTACCATTTCCAATTTTTTTGTCACCCCAAAATTTGAATCTTCCGAAACCATTAAGACCGAAAAACCAAAGGGTTTCTTAGAAGTTTTTACGTCATTTTTCAAAAAACCGGGTATTGGAATTGCCTTGGCATTTATATTGACATTTCGTTTGGGCGAATCACAATTGGTAAAAATGGCAGCTCCGTTTTTACTCGATAACGCCTCGAAAGGCGGTCTGGGTTATTCGACAGAGCAACTGGGAACAATTTTTGGTACGGCCGGGGTTATCTTTCTCTCAATCGGTGGTATTCTGGGCGGAATTCTAATCTCAAGAGATGGACTCAAAAAATGGATGCTTCCCATGGTTCTTTCTTTGAATATTCCTAACATCCTCTACGCTGTACTTGCATTGACTAAAACAACGAATATTTTTGCGGTTACTGCTACAGTAGTCTTTGAGAAATTTGGATACGGCTTTGGGTTTGCAGCTTTTTTAATGTATTTGATCTATATAGCCGATGGCAAATCAAGAACGTCGCACTACGCTATTGCTACAGGATTTATGGCTTTAGGAATGATGTTACCCGGCATGATTAGTGGCTATATACAACAGTGGCTTGGGTATGGCGGCTTCTTTATTTGGGTCGTCATTGCGGCCTTACCGGCTCTCTTTCTGCTAAAGTTCATTTCGTATCCTGCCGATTTTGGCAAAAAAAACTCAGATTCTAATGAATAAGGTGTTACCGTATGCGCAGGCAAGTGAGAAATTGACCCTAGTCGAAAAAATAGGCCAATTGTTTATGCCCGCCGCTTTTATAAATGACAAAGAGGAAGAAATACAAGACTTAGAAAAACTTATTGAGGAACAGCATGTAGGTGGACTCTGTTTTTTTCACAGTCGTGCAAGCGCGGCAACAAATTTTGAAGGTAAAAAGAAAATCATTTACAACCAGAACAGCCTTGGCACCCTAAAGCAATTGATTCAACGGTATCAAAAAGCAGCCCAACACCCATTGCTGATTGCCATCGATGCCGAATGGGGCCTTGCCATGCGTATCGAAAACACAGCTCAATATCCTTACGCGATAACACTCGGGGCCATTCGAGAAAACAATGCCTTGATTTTTGAGATGGGCAAGAATATAGCCTCTGATTGTAAACAAGCAGGCATACACTGGAATTTATCACCAGTAGTCGATATTACTAACAATCCGAATAATCCTGTAATAGGCTACCGCTCATTTGGTGAGAATCGCGAAGCGGTCACAAACAAAGCGCTCGCCTATATTCATGGTACCGAAAGTGAAGGTATACTGACCAGCATCAAGCATTTTCCGGGGCATGGCGATACGGCGACCGATTCACATTTAAAGCTTCCGCTAATCGATAAGACGAAGAAAGAACTTTTAGAGAATGAACTGTACCCCTTTCAAAAACTAATCGATCAAGGAATAGATTCCGTTATGGTTGGTCATTTATCAGTACCCGCCTTGTCCGGTGGAAAAAAGAACTCTTCAAGCCTTTCTAAGGATATCATCAAAGGTATTTTACGCACAACTATGGGTTTCAAGGGCGTAGTTATTTCCGATGCCTTGAACATGCATGCAATCTCAAAAGATTATCCTACCAAAGGTGAATTAGAGTGGCTGGCCTTCGATGCAGGAAATGATGTTCTCTGTTTTGCAGAACATATAAAAGAAGGCATTGATACTATACTAAAAAATGCTACTACCCCACAAATTGAGGATAGTTTCAAAAGGGTTTGGGCTTTGAAAGAAAAAGCTATCAAACCATTGCCTACCGGAACAATCTCAGCATGTATTAATCCTGATCTGCTCAACGCAAAAATCGCAAAAGAAAGTCTGACTCTGGTCAAAGGCGATGATTCTAGTATTTCTGATTTTAATTCCGGAGACTTTATAGGCATATCCATAGCGCAAAGCCGTGCTCATGTATTTTTTGAATCGATCAACACCGCTCATCCATTTGACGTACTTTCATCAGATAACCATTCGATTGGCGAACTTAAGAATAGAATCCGAAACCAAGAGAATATTGTATTGGCGGTGTATCCTCCTCATGTAAAGCCCATTGATTCTTTTGGCTTGACCCAAGAAGAAATACAATTTATAAATGAGCTGATACAGACCAGAAATGTGGTGCTGTACCTCTTCGGAAATCCGTTTGTCTTAAACCATATCAATACCCAAAAGGCAAAAGCCATAGTATTGATCTATCAAGATTTTAAGGTTTTTCAAGAAGTTGCCGCCGAACATTTTATGGGTAATTTTAAAGGAAATGGAAAACTTGCAGTTCGCCTTGGAAAAAGTAAACTACCTCGGGGCCAGCCTACCGAAGGCAGGTTAAGCACACTATTGGGAATAAAAACTAAATAGGTAAAAAATGAATTTAGCCGTAGCACAATTTGAACCCAAAGATGGAGACAAGTCTTATAATCTATCTATAATTAGAGCCCTGACCAAAAGCGCAAAATCTAAGGGAGCTGATCTAATAAGCTTTCATGAAATGTCAGTTACGGCTTATACATTTACCAAAGATTTAAGTCTTGAAGAAATAACCTCCTTGGCAGAGGAAGTACCTCATGGCAAAAGTACCCGAGAGCTAATACGAATTTCTCAAGACAATGACATGCCCATATTAGCAGGCTTGGTAGAGAAAGAAAATGATAAAATCTACAATACCTATATATGTGTTAGTAAAGGCGAAATAATTGCCAAGTATCGAAAGTTACATCCCTTCATCAGCAAACATATGTCGCCCGGAAATGATTATATCGTATTTGACCTATTAGGTTGGAAATGTGGTATTCTAATTTGCTACGATAATAATATAATAGAAAATGTACGGGCAACCGCTTTACTTGGAGCAGAACTTATATTTGCACCCCATGTTACGGGTTGCACCCCTTCGGCCATGCCGGGCAGAGGCTATGTTGAAGATGTATTTTGGCAAAATCGACAAGACGACCCCGTTTCTTTACGTATGGAATTCGATGGCCCAAAAGGGCGGCAGTGGTTAATGAAATGGTTACCTGCAAGGGCATATGACAATGGGGTGTATTATGCATTTACCAATCCGATCGGATATGACGGTGCGCATTTAAAAAATGGCAATGCTATGGTAATCGACCCCTACGGTGAAGTTTTGTCAGAGATAAAATCATTTGATAACGACTTTACCATCGCAAAAATATCCAAGGAAAAAATAAAACTTTCAGGAGGTTGGCGATACACAAATGCAAGAAGACCCGAACTGTACAAGAATATCATTGGCAGAGAACACCATTCAAAAACCCATCCGACTTGGCTCAAGTAAAATAGTAATGACTCAATTTAAATTAATCTGATGAAAATTTATAAAATCATTGGCCTCATGTCAGGCACTTCTTTAGACGGCCTGGATCTTGCCTGTTGCCATATATGGAAATCGGAAGATCTCTGGGATTTTGAAATTAAACATACCCAAAGTATTCCCTATACTCTCGAAATGCAAGAAAGGCTGAAAAATTCTATTTTTTTGTCGGCGGAAGAATTGTTGCAATTTCATAATACTTACGGAATTTGGTTGGGAGAACAGACTAAATCTTTTATAGACGAACATAATTTGGAAATCGACTTTATTGCCAGTCACGGGCATACTACACATCACCAACCAGAAAATGGATTCACCTTTCAGATCGGATCGGGGCAGCATTTGGCTAATACCAGCGGTCAAAAGGTAGTTTGCGATTTTCGAACCAATGATGTAGCCCTAGCCGGGCAAGGTGCTCCTTTGGTACCCATTGGTGATCAGCTATTTTTTGCTAACTATGATTTCTGCTTAAACCTTGGAGGTATCTGCAATATTTCTTTCGAAAAAAATGGAGTACGTATGGCCTATGACATAGGTCTTGCCAATATGATTCTAAACCATATAACAGCAAAAATTGATTTGGCGTATGACCAAGGTGGAGCCATGGCGCTACGAGGAAATATAAATGCTGAAATGCTCGAAAAACTGAACAATCTAGCGTATTATCGCCTCCCTTTTCCTAAATCTATTGGTTATGAGTGGTTTGTATCTCAAGTGGTTCCTATCGTTGACAAAACCAAGGATAGTATTGAAAATTTGCTACATACGGCCATACATCATATTTGTGAAAAGGTTGCGCAACAAATACAGACCAACAGTAGTAAAACTGAAAGTAGCCTATTGGTAACAGGTGGTGGAGCCCTGAACACTTTTTTTATGAAAACCCTTCAAGAGAAATTAGGAACAGGAATAAAGATGATTATTCCGCCTCAAATATTAATCGAGTATAAGGAAGCCTTGGTGTTCGCCTTAATGGGAGTGTTGCGCTCAGAAAATGAAGTTAACGTTCTCTGTTCGGTTAGTGGAGCAAAACACGATTCATCTAGCGGTGTAGTTTTTCTACCAAATTGAGCATTAAACGTTGCAAAAAGTTTAATACCATCTCCGTTTGATTACAAATCCTTATATTGAGAAATAAAAAAAAACATATAGTACTTATGTCTGACAAACAAAAAAATGCTACCGCCTATTGGAAAGAGAACGTACGGTATCTTTTTATTCTTCTCGCTATTTGGTTCGCTGTTTCCTATGGTGCAGGAATTCTATTTAAAGAAGCACTTGACAGCATTCAACTTGGTGGGTTTAAACTAGGCTTCTGGTTTGCACAGCAGGGATCTATCTATGTGTTCGTCGTATTGATTTTCGTTTATGTTCGATTGATGAACAAATTAGATACGAAATACGGCTATAACGAATAACCACAACCCTTCAAAAACCTTTGAATTATGAGTGTTCAATTATGGACGTATATTATAGTAGGAATCACCTTTGCCCTTTATATCGGAATCGCTATTTGGTCCAGAGCAGGATCCACAAAAGAATTTTATGTTGCCGGTGGCGGGGTTTCCCCCTTGGCGAACGGCATGGCAACGGCAGCCGATTGGATGTCTGCCGCATCTTTTATTTCAATGGCAGGAATCATAGCCTTTGCAGGCTATGACGGGTCTGTTTATCTAATGGGCTGGACAGGTGGCTACGTACTTCTGGCCTTATTATTAGCACCCTACCTACGAAAGTTCGGTAAATTCACGGTACCCGATTTTATTGGGGATCGCTACTATTCAAATACAGCACGAATAGTCGCCGTCATCTGTGCCTTGATTATTTCCTTTACCTATGTAGCGGGCCAAATGCGTGGTGTCGGGGTTGTATTCTCTCGATTCTTAGAAGTAGATATCAATACCGGTGTTATCATCGGAATGGTCATTGTTTTATTTTATGCTGTTTTAGGAGGAATGAAAGGTATCACCTATACCCAGGTTGCACAATACTGCGTTTTGATATTCGCCTTTATGGTGCCCGCTATTTTTATATCCATTCAAATGACAGGAAACCCTATTCCACAATTAGGAATGGGATCAACACTAAATGACGGTTCTGGAATGTATCTTTTGGATAAACTTGACGGACTCTCTACCGAACTCGGATTTAATGAATACACCGACGGCTCCAAACCGATAATAGATATTTTTGCGATTACTTTTGCCTTAATGGTGGGCACGGCAGGGCTGCCACATGTCATTGTACGCTTCTTTACCGTAAAGCGGGTCAAAGATGCCCGAAAATCCGCAGGCTTAGCCCTATTGCTAATCGCTATTTTATATACAGCCGCACCAGCGGTCTCCGTGTTTGCAAAAATCAACCTTATCAACACAGTCAGTAACCAAGAATATGCAAATATGCCCGAATGGTTTAAAAATTGGGAAGAAACCGGGCTATTGATTTTTGATGACAAAAATAAAGATGGAAAAATTCAATATGTAGCCGACAAGCAAGCCAATGAATTGACCATAGATAATGATATTATGGTTTTAGCTAATCCTGAAATAGCCAACTTACCGGCCTGGGTAATCGCCTTGGTCGCAGCAGGGGCTCTGGCAGCTGCACTCTCTACCGCGGCAGGATTACTATTGGTTATCTCGGCTTCGATATCTCATGATTTAATCAAGAAAATTTTTATTCCGAATATTTCCGATAAAAATGAACTTTGGGCCGCTAGAGGTGCTGCAACCGTTGCTGTCGTAATTGCCGGTTATTTTGGTATAAATCCGCCCGGGTTTGTTGCGGCCGTAGTAGCCTTAGCCTTTGGTTTGGCAGCGGCATCATTCTTTCCGGCCATTGTCCTCGGCATCTTTTATAAGAAAATGAACAAAGAAGGTGCTATTTCGGGCATGGTCGTCGGAATCTTATTAATGTTATTTTACATGACCAAATTCAAATTCGGATGGTTTGGCGGTGGAACGCCTGAAGACTACTGGTTCAATTTTGGAAATGGCGGTATATCACCTGAAGGCTTTGGTACGATAGCTATGTTAGCTAATTTCATAGTATCTATTATCGTCATGAAATTCACTCCTGAACCACCTGAATATGTACAGGAAATTGTCGAGGACATTCGTATACCCAGTGGCGCCGGTAAAGCTACAGATCATTAAAATAGTATCTGTTTAAACTATTGAAGTATTTTTATTAAGCTCACAAAAAAGAAGAATGAGTAATTATCATATTAAGCACCTAGAAGAGTATTACCAAGTATATCGAAAATCTGTTCAAAATCCTGAGAGTTTTTGGGAAGAAATCGCCGAGGAGCACTTTGTATGGCGTAAAAAATGGGATAATGTACTGCAATGGGATTTCTCTAAGCCCGAAGTAAAATGGTTCGAAGGCGCCAAACTAAATATTACAGAAAACTGTATCGATAGGCACTTGCCAACACGTGGTGATAAAACAGCCATACTTTTTGAGCCAAACAACCCAAAGGAGAAGGCCCAGCATATTACCTACCGACAGTTACACAAACAGGTGTGCAAAATGGCCAATGTGCTTAAGGAGAAGGGAGTAAAAAAAGGAGATCGGGTCTGTATCTACCTGCCTATGATCCCTGAATTGGCAATTTCACTCTTGGCATGTGCACGTATCGGAGCTATTCATTCGGTGGTCTTCGCCGGATTCTCCTCCAATGCCCTTTCCACTCGTATCAACGATTCGGATTGTAAATTAGTAATCACCTCTGACGGTTCATACCGTGGGGCAAAAACCATTGACCTAAAGGGTATTGTCGATAAGGCCTTGGAAGATTGCCCAGGGGTCGAAAATGTATTGGTGGCCAAACGTATCAATAGTAAGATTGCCATGAAAAAAGGAAGAGACGAATGGCTGCAACCCTTATTAGATGGTGCCTACGCCGATTGCGTGGCCGAAATCATGGATGCCGAAGACCCCTTGTTCATTTTGTACACCTCTGGGTCAACAGGAAACCCAAAGGGCATGGTTCATACCACAGCGGGCTATATGGTTTATACGGCATACACCTTCAAAAATGTGTTTCAATATCGCGAAAATGACGTATACTGGTGTACGGCAGATATCGGTTGGATTACCGGCCACTCCTATATTGTCTACGGGCCATTGGCCAATGGCGCCACTACCCTAATGTTCGAAGGGGTGCCCTCCTATCCTGATTTTGGTCGTTTTTGGGAAGTAATCCAAAAGCATAAAGTAAACCAATTTTATACCGCACCAACAGCAATACGGGCGTTGGCAAAAGAAAGTTTGGACTTTGTTGAAAAATATGACCTTTCTTCATTAAAGGTCTTAGGCTCTGTTGGCGAACCAATCAATGAAGAGGCATGGCATTGGTACAATAACAATGTAGGTAAAAAACACAGCCCTATTGTTGATACTTGGTGGCAGACAGAGACCGGAGGTATAATGATTACCCCCATACCCTATGTAACCCCAACTACGCCAACCTATGCTACATTACCGTTTATAGGTATTCAACCCGCTTTGATGGATGAAGAGGGAAAAGAAATTATGGGAAACCAAGTTGATGGCCGATTGTGTATCAAATTTCCTTGGCCTTCAATGGCACGTACTATATGGGGAAACCACGATCGCTATCGAGACACCTACTTTACAGCCTATAAAAATAATTATTTTACGGGTGATGGGGCCTTACGTGATGCCGTAGGCTATTACCGTATTACTGGGCGTGTCGATGATGTCATCATCGTATCTGGTCATAATTTGGGCACGGCACCTATAGAAGACGCTATCAATGAACACCCAGCCGTAGCCGAAAGTGCCATCGTAGGTTTTCCTCATGATGTCAAAGGAAACGCATTATATGGCTATGTCGTTTTAAAGGAAGTCGGCGAAACCAGAGATCGCGACAACCTACGAAAAGAAATCAACCAGCAGATAACCGAACATATAGGACCTATTGCCAAATTGAATAAAATTCAATTCGTATCTGAATTACCAAAAACTAGAAGCGGAAAAATCATGCGTCGTATTCTTCGAAAAATTGCAGGTAATGACACTTCCAACCTTGGTGATACCAGTACGTTGCTTAATCCTGAAGTAGTCAAAGAGATTATGGATAATGCGCTATAACCTGAGTTCGACCTAAGATTTAATCTACAGAATGCAAATAAAAGCTAAGATTTGAAATGGAAAATTTGAAGGAATATCGAGATATTTCAAAAGGTTTACATGATAAGATTGCCTTTTATCTGTATTCCCTTCGGGTTCGATGATTTTTTTCCAAACCTCATCAAATTAACCCCTTAGTCCTTCAAAAATTTAGCTTCGAATTAAATAAAAAATCAGCTAAACTGTACACAAATATGAGGTCGAACTCAGGTCTATAGGATTGCTATGAATAGAAGCGATGCAATATGTTTATTCAATACAATGAGCAGATTGCATCGCTTCTTTTGTTTAGCTACTTAATTCACTGATAATAGTATTTTTACGACGAACTAGCATAAAAATCCCCAAGGCTAATAATCCACATGCAGCAAGCCCCATAAACATGGGAAGCACGCTATCCTCAACAAAACTACCTACAAAAGAGGCGATTGGAATAGACAAAAGCGTAGAGGTGAATCCTGTAATAGCTGCTCCGATACCCGCAATATGACCTATAGGTTCCATCGCTATAGAGCGAAAATTACCCCACATAAAACCCAAACAAAAGAACTGCAACGATAAAAAAATGACGAGTACAGGCATACTCGGATTTGACGTATTCCAAAACAGACCAATATAAACCAAAGCTATCGTACAAAAACCCATAAGCGCCATTAGAGATAGTCTTCGCATACCAAAGCGTACGACCAAGGTGCCGTTCAATAGCGTCGACAATCCTATGGATATCGCCAATCCTGAAAAAATATAAGGAAACTCTTCTACAAGCCCATATTGGTTTTCAAAAACATGTTGCGAGGCGCTCAGATATACTAAAAAAGCACCCGTAATCAAACCCGAAATCAAGGTAAAAGCCAAGGTTTCTTTATATTTTAAAAGTTCTTTCAACCCATCTAGAAAAACATGACCCGAAAACGGAATTTTATATTCAGGTTTTAAGGTTTCAGGCTGACGTTTCCAAAACCAAATAGTCACTAGTATGGTAAAAAACAGTTGTACGTAAAAAATCGCTTCCCATCCGAAGACATCCAAAACTGCTTTGCCCATTGCTGGGGCGACCACAGGCACCAAGATAAAAAAGGCGGTAACAAAAGACATTACTTTCGCCATATAATCACCGCTATAGGTATCACGAATAATCGAAATACTGATAGTCCTTGCCGCCGACAACCCGATGCCTTGCAGTATTCTACCTGCAATCATCCATTCCAAGGAACTTGCGAATATGCAAACAATACTCGCTATGATAAAAACTACAAAACCTATGTATACCATAGGTTTTCTTCCATAGGTATCAGACAAGGGCCCAAAGAACAACTGCCCTACGCCTAAGCCCATAAATATCATGGTGATGAGCAATTGGTTATCTGTCGGATCCACACTATTAATTGAAATACCAATATGCGAAATAGCAGGCAAAATCGCATCTATAGCTAATGCTACGATCGACATCAAAGCGGCCATCAAAGCAATAAATTCAAAATTGGGTTTTGCATGTTGGTTTTGCATTCGGCAAAAATAGTTATATGCTCTTACATGCAAACTAAAAATAAAAAATTTCTTGAAACCGACTATCCTCAAGGCGGAGCATAGGGTGTATTTCGCCAGTTTCATTTTGGCCTTAGGGCCAAAAACCGAAATTTGGTATATCCCTCAGCCGGAACTGCAAAAGGGAAGTTCCGACGCTGCCTTTACCGTCAGGCAGGTTCTCCCAAGGAGAGGTAAATCGGAAACCCCAAGGCAGAGCCTAGGGGAATTCTTTTTGATTAAATATTTAGGGTAAGGGTACCTCTAAAACACGCCCACTTTGGCAAAAAAAGGACATACCCTCTGAGAACAAACAGGAATTTTCGGTACAACCCTTTTTTTCATCATTACCCTACGGTTTAAATTTATGCTCTTTGGTTACAAAGGAATATTCCCATGCTTCTTTTTAGGCACTACCACTTGCTTGTTCTCTAACATACCAAATGCCTTGATTAATTTTCGTCGCGTATTTTGTGGTAAGATGATCTCATCGATAAACCCACGACGGGCTGCCCGATACGGATTGGCAAACTTTTCGGCATATTCCATTTCTTTCTCTGCCAATTTTTTAGTAGGATCATCTGCGGCCATAATTTCTTTTCTGAAAATAATTTCACTGGCACCTTTGGCCCCCATCACTGCAATTTCGGCTCCTGGCCAAGCATAGTTAAAATCGGCACCGATATGTTTAGAGTTCATTACATCATAAGCACCTCCATATGCCTTTCTTGTAATTACGGTTATTCTTGGTACGGTAGCCTCGCTCAGGGCGTATAATAGTTTTGCCCCATGAACAATAATACCGTTCCATTCTTGATCGGTTCCAGGCAAAAATCCCGGTACGTCTACCAATACCAGTAATGGAATATTAAAGGCGTCACAAAAGCGTGTAAATCGTGCTGCTTTTTTCGAACTATTAACATCTAAAACTCCTGCCAGAAACATAGGCTGATTGGCAATAACGCCAATACTACGCCCTCCCAACCTTGCAAAACCCACAATTATATTCTCGGCAAAATCTTTATGAATCTCATAAAAAGAATCCTTATCTATAATACCATGGATAACATCATGCATATCATACGGCTTATTCGGATGCTCGGGAATAATACTTTCAAGAACGTGCCTGATTTCATCACCCAACTCATAGGGGAGTTGTTTGGGAGATTTCTTATTACTCTGGGGTAGATAGCTTAGTAGTTTTTTTACATCTTCTAAACACACCGCATCATTGGCAGAGGTTCTATGTGCTACACCAGATTTAGTAGAATGCGTACTAGCCCCGCCCAGTTCTTCGGCAGTTACTTCTTCATTGGTTACCGTCTTTACCACATTCGGGCCGGTAACGAACATATAACTGGTCTCTTCGACCATAATAGTAAAATCGGTCATAGCCGGGGAATATACCGCACCGCCCGCACATGGCCCCATTATAGCTGATATTTGAGGAATCACCCCCGAAGCTTGTACATTTCTAAAAAAAATATCAGCATAACCTCCTAGTGATTTAACACCTTCCTGTATTCGAGCACCTCCCGAATCATTAAGACCAATGATGGGAGCACCGACTTTCATCGCCATATCCATCACCTTACAAATTTTTTCGGCATGTGTTTCGGATAGAGCTCCACCAAATACGGTGAAATCTTGAGCATATACATACACTAATCTACCCTCTATTGACCCATAGCCCGTGATCACACCATCACCAAAATAAATTTCTTTTTCCATACCAAAATCAGTGGTACGGTGAGTAACCAAAATACCCATTTCTTCAAAAGACCCTTTATCGAGCAAATAGTTGACCCGCTCACGGGCGGTCAACTTTTTCTTTTGATGTTGTTTATCTATTCGCTTTTGACCGCCTCCTATATGGGCAAGGGCAATTCTTTTGTTTAGCTTTTCAAGTTTCGGATCCATAATCTAGTTTATTGGTATTCGTAACACTTTTTGATCTTCTTGATACTGTTTCAAGGCTATAATAGCCGCTACTTTTGCCTCTTCTTCGGTTTTCGCTTTCAACTTTTCAGAGGAATAATAATTCTTTACGAAATGAGTGTTGAAATTACCGGAGCGAAAAGCCTCATGCTCGAATACAAACTTTCCAAATGGTAAGGTGGTCTGCACACCTTCAATTTGATAATCGGCAATGGCCCTGAGCATCAACTGAATAGACTCTTCTCGATTTTTACCGTAGGTAATCAGCTTTGACAGCATTGGGTCGTAATAAATCGGCACATCCATGCCTTCCTCAAAACCATTGTCGACTCGAACTCCTTTTCCGGTAGGCAATTTATACCTTTCCAAGGTACCAACGCTCGGCAAGAAATCATTCAAGGGGTCCTCTGCGTATACTCTAAGCTCAAGAGCATGACCATTTATTTTCAAATCCTCTTGTTTCATTGGCAATGCCTCTCCTCTGGCAATTTTAATCTGTAGCTCTACCAAATCGACTCCAGCAATAATCTCACTGACCGGGTGTTCTACTTGTAGGCGTGTATTCATTTCTAAGAAATAAAACTTATGGTCCGCATCCATCAGAAACTCCACCGTTCCCGCACCCAAATAATCACATGCTTTCGCCACTTTCACAGCTGCTTTACCCATCTCAGCACGTAATTCGGGAGTCAAAATAGAGGATGGCGCCTCTTCAACCACTTTTTGATGGCGACGCTGCACACTACATTCCCTTTCAAAAAAGTGAAGAATATTACCATGACTATCGGCCATTATCTGAATTTCAATATGCCGTGGTGAAGTCACATATTTTTCAATAAAAACGGAGCCATCACCAAAGGCAGAAGTAGCCTCACTAATCGCCCGTGTCATCTGTGACTCCAAATCTTTCTCTTGTTCTACAATACGCATTCCTTTTCCTCCGCCTCCTGCAGAGGCCTTGATAAGTACGGGAAAACCAATTTCCTTGGCAATTTTCTTGGCTTTTTTCAGGTCTGTGATGGCCTCATCAATACCTGGAACCATAGGAATACCGTACTTTTTCACCGCTTCTTTGGCCGCTAATTTGCTACCCATCATACGTATCGCCCTTGATTTGGGCCCAATAAAAATGATGTTATTCTTTTCAACCTCTTCAGCAAAATCCGCATTTTCACTTAAAAATCCGTAGCCAGGATGAATTCCGTCAACATTAAGACGTTTCGCAAGCTTTATTATTTTTGAGCCCATAAGATAAGATTGGTTCGACGGTGGTTCACCAATACAAACCGCCTCATCGGCAAAACGTACATGGGGTGCATTCCTATCCGCTTTTGAATAGACTGCAACCGTCTTGATACCCATTTTTTGAGCCGTTTTCATTACCCGTATTGCAATTTCACCCCGATTTGCGATTAATATTTTTCTCATAACCCCTGATTATTCAAATTCAATTAATAAGTGTTTCTTTTCAATAGCCTCACCTTTCGTAATAGCTATTTTTTTAATAACCCCATCTCTGGGTGAAGAAATAATGTTTTCCATTTTCATGGCTTCGAGGATTAAAAGTTGATCCCCCTCTATGACCTCCTGACCTTCTTTCACGCTAATTTCAAGAATCAAACCGGGCATGGGAGCCATAATCGAACCTATACTTTTTACCGAAGCCAAAGTGAAGCCCATTTCTTTAATCAGAAAATCCGACCCGTCAGCTATATCAACCGTATAGCTCGTGTTATTAACTTTTATGTGGTATTTTTTTTTGTTGAAATCGGAGCTTATAATTTCAACCCGAAAAGGCCTGTTGTCTTGAAGAATATGGTACCAATTGTCCTTAACCCGAAGGGCATCTACTTTGGTGATGTCCTCACTGTTCAACTCATAGGTCAGATTTTCATTTACCGTTACCCTAAAGATTTCTTGCATAACTATACTAGTTTAAAGTTGCTCATAATATCAAATTTAAAGCGTGATCCCAAGGTATTCAATTTTATCGTATTCTTAAATACACTTTGTCTTAGCTTACATAGCTACACACCATTTTCTTTAACAAAACAAATGTATGCTCGGAAAAAGTTATGTTTCATGAATTTTGTCATATTCTGTATTTAAAAATTCGGTTATCGCTAGGCTTTTAAAGAATTCAGGTCAAAAGAACAGGTTTCATACCAAATACCTATTTTTGCCCTAAAATAAAGCGTATGTTGATTATTGGAATCGCCGGTGGCACTGGGTGCGGAAAAACTACGGTAGTCAACCAAATCATCGATGAATTACCTGATAAAGAAGTAGGGGTGATTTCTCAAGACTCTTATTACAAAGATCTTTCGCACCTTGGCCTAAATGAACGTAAAAAAACCAATTTCGACCATCCGAATTCCATTGACTTTAAATTACTTGGCCACCATTTAGCCGAATTAAAGTTAGGAAAATCAATCGAACAACCCGTCTATTCATTTTTAGATTGCAATCGAACTCAGAAGACCGTACTTACAACTTCGAGAAAGATCCTAATCGTAGAAGGTATATTGATATTGGTCGATCCTGAGATTAGAAATATGTTCGATATCAAAATCTTTGTACATGCAGATTCAGACGAACGTCTAATGAGAAGGCTAAAAAGAGATATAAATGAGCGAGGTTGGACTTTAAACGACACCTTAAATCAGTATAGAAACACACTGAAACCCATGCATGAACAATTTATAGAACCCACCAAAGCCTATGCCGATATTATAATTCCGAACAATAAATACAACACGGTCGCAGTTGATATTGTACGTAGCCTTATCAACGAAAAATTGACATAAACTCACATGGGCATCAAAGACATCAAAAATAAGAAGTGGTTCAGTATGATTACCAATATGTATATCTTGGTATTGACCTTTTTTGTTATATGGATGGGGATTTTTGATACCAATTCGCTTTTGATCCATCTAGAGCTAAAGAAGGAAATCAAAAACCTTGAAAAGCAACAGCAGTATTTGCGCAAGGAAATCACAAAAGATAAAATAATTATTGAAAAACTCTCAGACGAAAGGGGGCTCGAGAAATTTGCAAGAGAGGAATACTACCTAAAAAAAAAGAATGAGGAAATTTACTTGATTGAATATGAGGATAGTCTTAAGAATAATGAAAAGTGATTGGTCAAGGGTCGGCAAAATACTTTTTCACCTCAAATTCTTAACTTTCACCACCCTAAACTCGGTATAGAACCCATCTAAACCTTACAGCTTCTGTAATTTTAACTCACTTTAACGCAAGATCCCCAACTTATTCACTTTGTGTTAACAAAATCCTTTCCCTAACATCGTAAATAATCGTATTTTTAGCCCCTAACTTACTATGATAATGGGCAAGATTATTGCTATTGCTAATCAAAAGGGGGGAGTGGGTAAAACTACAACCACAGTCAATCTAGCTGCCTCGCTAGGTGTACTAGAAAAAAAGGTATTGCTTATTGATGCTGATCCGCAGGCCAACGCCACTTCAGGTTTGGGCATTGAAGTAGATAATGTCGAAATAGGCACATACCAGTTATTAGAACATACCAAGACGGCTAAGGAAACCATCATTCAGACATCATCCCCGAATGTGGATCTTATACCTGCACATATTGATCTTGTGGCCATAGAGATTGAGTTGGTAGATAAAGACGAACGGGAGCATATGCTAAAAAAGGCGACAACAGAACTTAAAGATCGGTATGATTATATACTAATTGACTGTGCACCTTCATTAGGCTTGTTGACCTTAAATGCCCTCACAGCCGCTGATTCGGTAATTATACCGATACAGTGCGAGTATTATGCTTTAGAAGGCTTGGGCAAATTATTGAATACTATTAAAAGTATTCAAAAAATTCATAATCCTGATTTGGATATTGAAGGTATGTTGTTGACGATGTATGATTCTAGATTACGACTATCTAATCAGGTGGTTGAAGAGGTTCGAAAACATTTTGGTGACATGGTCTTTGATACTATAATTCAACGTAATGTTCGTTTGAGTGAAGCACCCAGTTACGGTGAAAGTATTATTAAATATGACGTGAGTAGCAAAGGGGCCGCCAATTATTTGAATATGGCCAATGAAGTTGTCAAGAAAAACAAGGAAAAGGTATAAATGGCGAAAGCGATACGAAAACAGGCATTGGGTAGAGGATTGTCGGCCCTATTAAAGGATCCTGACAACGACATACAATCGGCATCCGATAAGAATGCGGACAAAGTAGTCGGAAACATTGTTGAACTCGAAATAGATTCTATTGAGGTGAATCCGTTTCAGCCACGTTCCAATTTTAATGACGAGAACTTACGCGAATTAGCCTCTTCAATCAAAGAGCTGGGTATCATTCAGCCCATTACCGTCAGAAAAACAGGTTTTAATAAGTTCCAGATTGTTTCTGGAGAAAGAAGACACCGCGCATCGAAGTTGATCGGCCTGGAAACCATACCTGCCTATATACGCATTGCCAACGACCAAGAATCATTGGAAATGGCACTGGTAGAAAACATACAGCGCCAAGACCTAGACCCTATTGAAATAGCGCTTTCTTACCAGCGATTAATAGATGAGATTAAACTTACGCAAGAAAAGCTGAGTAATCGAGTAGGCAAAAAACGATCTACCATTGCTAATTATATGCGTTTATTAAAACTGGACCCTATCATTCAGACGGGTATCCGAGACGGGTTTCTGAGCATGGGCCATGGCAGAGCCTTGGTAAACATCGATAAAAAAGAAGACCAGATAAGACTTTATGAAAAGATAATCGCCGGTAGTTTATCTGTAAGAGATACCGAGCAAGCCGTCAAAGCATATCAGAATGGTACAGGGGCTGTCAAAGCTTCAAAAAAAACAACCAAAACTCCAGATTTTGTACAGGAGGCTATTGAACAACTTACCGACCGTCTTTCAGTAAAAATTAATGTAAAGGCTTCTGAAAAGGGCAAGGGAACAATCGCCATACCCTTCTATTCAAAAGAAGAATTTCAGCGAATAAAAAAAATCATCATTGGTGAGTAAGGGTCGGCTTATACCTCTTTTTTTCTTTCTTTTTGTCATATTAGCAATGGCGCAAGAGGAAAACACCAATGATAAAGATTTGGATTCCTTACAGACCAGTCTAAAAGAAGATGGCATTGTAATTCAAGATTCTTTATTTAAAAAAAGAAAACCTATCAACCCCTTGGCTCCAAGTAAAGCGGCTTTCCTTTCGGCCGTACTGCCTGGTCTTGGGCAAATCTACAACAGGCGTTATTGGAAAGTACCCATCGTATATGCCGTTATCGGAACTGGAATCTACTCTTATGTTTACAATGATGATTTGTACGACCGCTTTAGAGCAGCTTTCAAAAGAAGGCAGGCAGGCTTTAAAGATGATGAATTTTGGGATTTAAGAACACCAGATGACGGTATGTTTCCTGCAACACCCGATTTAGATCAGGAGGATCTTGAAAACCAGCAAGATCGCTTTCAACGCGATAGAGATTTGGCCCTGCTGGTAACCATAGCCATGTACGCATTGAATATTGTCGATGCCAATGTGGACGCTCACTTAAAGCAATTTAATGTGGATGAAGATTTAAGTTTTGACATACGACCCTATTTAGATGTCAATCCCATTACCAATACTCCTAATTATGGGGTCGCGTTTATCATTAAGTTTTAAGGTTTGAGACTAAGGAATGGCGAAGTGAAAATAGAAAAGAGATAATTTAAGTAGTATGCGAAGAAATCACCAATACGACACAGGCATATAAGCCCGAATTTTGATTTTTTTATCAAAAAACATTACATTAAAAATTAACCAATAACTTTTACATTTTGAAAATAGGATTGTTCGGATACGGAAAAATGGGAAAAATGATCGAACGGATCGCCCAAGGAAGAAATCATGAAATTATAGCCAAAATAGACATAGACACTACTAAAATCGACTTTTCTGAGATTGATGTTGCCATAGATTTTAGTATGCCCAATGCCGCTTTCGGAAATATTACCGCCTGTTTCGATCATGGAGTACCCGTAATATCAGGCACTACAGGATGGTTAAAAGATTTTGATAAAGCCGTCGCCCTATGTAAGCAAAAGAAAGGAGCCTTTATATATGCCTCGAATTTTAGTCTGGGCGTGAACGTTTTTTTCGAATTAAACGCATATTTAGCTCAAATGATGAAGAATTTGGACCAGTACAAGGTATCTATAGAAGAAATACATCATACACAAAAATTGGATGCTCCCAGCGGAACTGCGATTACTTTGGCCGAAGAAATTATTAAAGACACCAGCTATCAAGTCTGGAAACTTGAGGATGCCAAGGAAAACGAAATTTCGATTACATCAAAGCGAATAGATGCCGTACCCGGAACCCACACGGTAACCTATCAAAGTCTGATAGACAGTATCGAAATAAACCACACGGCACATAATCGCGAAGGGTTTGCACTTGGTGCGGTGATAGCAGCCGAGTGGATTGTTGACAAAACAGGGATCTTTTCGATGAAAGATGTGTTAAACCTTAATTAACAAATACAATGTTTTGAAAGTAAACTAGCGGGGCAAGCCTGCCTTTGTCATCAGGCAGGCCTGTCTGCGGCTGGCAAGCTCACGAGGTGTTAAAAGGAACAAACTTTAACATATCAATGCAAGTAGGCAAGCATCGGGAGGTACCTGCCAGCATAGGCAGGTTAAACCCACTGACGGGAATAAAAGCACTTAATTGCGCAGTTTTTATATTTTTAAAAAAAATAAAACCGAATAACTCGAACCTATTAACAAACAACAATGGACGCAACACAATGGATTATTTTTATTTTGATCGTACAGGTCATCCATTTTTTAGGAACATGGAAATTATATATAAAGGCAGGTCGAAAAGCATGGGAAGCAGCTATACCAATATATAATGCCATTGTGCTGATGCAGATTATCAACCGTCCGAAATGGTGGGTTATTCTTCTTTTCATTCCAATAATCAATTTATTGATGTTTCCGGTACTATGGGTAGAGACCATTCGCAGCTTCGGCAAGAACGGCCGTTTAGACACTTGGTTGGCAATCCTCACCCTGGGCCTCTATATTTACTATGTAAACTATGCCTTGGACCTCAAGTATATCGAGGATCGTGATTTGAACCCTAGAACTGCAACGGGAGAATGGGTAAGTTCTATCGTATTCGCCATTGTAGCCGCGACCTTGGTTCACACCTACTTTATTCAACCCTACGTAATTCCTACCGGTTCATTAGAACGTACCTTACGCATTGGTGATCTCCTTTTTGTGAGTAAATTTCATTATGGTGCCAGAACCCCTATGACTGCCATTGCCGCTCCAATGGTACATGACACCCTTCCCATTTTGGGCTCTCGTTCCTATTTGAACAAACCCCAAATTCCGTATTTCAGGTTACCGGGCTTTAAAAATATCAAACGTAATGAAATTGTCGTCTTCAGCTGGCCGGCCGATACGGTATACCAATTTCATAAGCGTGAAAAAGGAGTAAAAAAACCTATCGACAAGAAATCTAATTACGTAAAACGTTGTGTTGGCCTTCCTGGCGATTCCTTGTCAGTCATCGATGGTTTTGTATACATCAATGGCAAACAAACCAAGCTGCCTGATCGCGCCAAGCCCATGTACGATTATATGGTATATGCCAATAAAGGGGTTTCATCGAAGGTATTACAAAAACTAGGCATTGATGATTTTAGGCGAAAATACATTTCACCACCAATCAACCAACAACAGGCTGATGCCTTGAAAGACTATTTGTTAGGATATAAAAGAAGACCTGACGGGCAATTAGAACTCTTCACAGAGCATAAGGGGATTCCTATCAATGTAATTCGAAAAGCAGGCTTATCACTTAAAGAAGAAACCGGAAGGGAACGCCAAGCTACGTTGACCAGTCAAATGGCTACGCAATTAAGAAATGAGGTCTCTATTGATTCGGTGGTGAAAATTATAGACCCCGTGGGCAACTATGAGCCCAATACCTTTCCTCAGCATTCGAGTTATTCCTGGACCTTTGATAATTTCGGTGCTATATATATTCCAGAGGCGGGCAAAACCGTGCCCTTGAATTTAGAAGTTCTTCCTGTATATAAGAAAATCATCAAGGACTACGAAAAGAATACACTAAGTGTTTCAGGCAATCAAATCAGTATCAACGGAGAAGTCACCGATTCCTATACCTTTAAACAGAGTTATTATTGGATGATGGGCGACAACCGCGACCATTCTGAAGATAGTCGTGCATGGGGCTATGTACCCGAAAACCATATTGTAGGTACCCCTATATTCATTTGGCTTAGTTTTGACAACTTTAATGACCGAATCTGGAACTGGAGACCCCGTTGGAACCGTATATTCACTACCGTTCATGGTAGCGGAGAACCCGTTTCCTACTTTAAGTACTTTTTGATGGTACTATCGGCGTATTTTATCGGTGACTATTTATGGAGGAAAAAGAAAGAAAAAGAGAATTGACCCCTATCGGATAGCTTTGTCACAAGCATGTCCATTTGCGGGGGTCATTGGAACCTTATAGCTGTCTGTTTGAACAAATCATGACTATCAGCAGACAGCTCAAACGCTCTTACCAAAATAAATAGAACTCGATTCGAAAGTACCGTATCGCTAACTAAGCAACTCAATGAACCAAAGAACAACCAGCCTAAAGTGAAAACCCTACTACACCCTACTTATTTTCCGAACATAGCGACTTTTGCTGTGATTATGCAAAATGATGTCTGCTGGGAAATTCAGGATAATTATCAAAAACAAACCTATCGCAACCGAAACTATATCTGTACCGATATCGGAAAACATCTACTTTCTATTCCTATACAACATATAGGGTCAAGTCAAGGACATCAAAAATATAAAGACGTAAAACTAGAAAATAGCTATAAATGGCAACGGCAACATTGGCGCACCCTACAAACTGCTTATAGATCTTCGCCATTTTTTGAATTTTATGAAGATGCTATTTCAGTACTATACCTTAAAGAATATTCCTTTTTACTGGATTTTAACCTAAAAACAATAGAGACCATATGCGATTGTCTACAACTGAAAATGCCAACTGATAAGACAATCAAATACGAGCCGAAACTTAGTCAAATGAACGATGGGCGTTTTTTGGCCAGTACAAAAAAAGAAATTTCGCTTCATCAAAAAAAATATGTTCAAGTATTTGATGACCGCCATAGATTTGTAGAGAATACCAGTATACTCGATTTATTGTTTAATGAAGGAACCAACGTACCCACGTATTTACAACAACATAACTTGAGCTTTTTAGATGCTTAGATTCTTACTCCATTATGGCATTCATTTTTTTATCCCTATTGCCATTGGCCTTCTGTTTTTCAAGGAAACCAGAATTAGAGTCATCTTAATCTTATGGGCAGGAATACTAATCGATGTAGATCATTTTCTTGCCAATCCTATTTTTGACCCCGACCGTTGTAGTATCAATTTTCACCTGTTACACCGCTATTGGGCCATTGCAGTTTATATCGCTCTTCTATTTTTCAAAAAAACAAGAATTTTCGGAATCGCATTGGTACTACATATCATTGCCGATTTGGTAGATTGCTGGCTATTGGCCTTTCAATCGAAATGACGCCATTATGGGTTCATGATCAGACAAGCGTACTTTAAAATTCTTATGCGTTATTATTTCCATGGATTCATCCATCAAAATAAAATCAATTCGAAAGGGCAAAAACCTGAAATTATAGGTATTTCCCATACCTGAACCCCTTTCTTGAAAAGAATCGCCCATACTCCCTTTTATCGTATTGTAAACACTTGAAAACTGAGTATTGTTGAAATCACCACAAATTATAGTTTTGTATGAATTCGCGTGTTTATGACGTTCTATCAACAAGGCCTGCTCCTGTTGCTTTTTAAAAGATTCATTTAGTCTACCCAACAATCGTTTTGGTTCTTCTCTTTTAATAGCCCCCAGCCGAAATTTAAATGACTCCAAATGAATATTATATACCCTTATAGTATCACTATGTATAACTATATCAGCAAAAATCGCGTTGTTAAGTGTTTCCGGAAATTTCAACGACCCCTGATTTACAATTGGATATTTTGATAAAATCGCTTGAACCACTCTTTTCTCCTTAGGGCGAGAATAATTCACAAAGGTGTATGGGTATTGAGAATACTTCTTTAAATCGCTACTTTTAAATTCCTGAAAGGATACGATATCACTGTTTTGCCTAGTGACAAAATCAACAATTTGAGTGCCAATTTCAGGATTCTTACTCCAATGAAGTCCCCGCGAACCAAGAGAATTGAAGGTTAGAATGCTAATATCATCTTTCTCATTGACAGTATCAGGATTGAAAAATTCAATAAAACTACCGTGTATCATATACCCTATCAAAAGCACAAAAAGTGATAAAAGCAGCTGTCTTCTTTTCCTCAACAACCAGTACAATACGAAGAGAATATTGACGAATACTAAATACTGTATAATTAGACTAAAAAAGGTAAGGAAAGAGAAAAATTCTAATGTTATAAACGCCGACGAACATGCCAACAACAATAGAAATGCACATAATACATTTAAAATATAAACCAGCCTATTAAAAAAATTAAGTCTACCCACCTATTCAACTGTCTTTACCCGCTTTGAACAAAAAATCTTTTTCCGTTTTCGAAAGGCTTTCATATCCTGATTTACTAATCTTATCTAAGATAATATCGATTTTACGTTGATGACTTTGCTTATCATAATCCGCTTTCGAAGCCGTTGTGGTCTTTTGCTTTCGGTAGACTGTTTTCAAGGGTGCCCTTTTTTCTTTTCCTCTGAACATATTTGCAATTGCATCTAACATTTTAGAAAAGCCTTCACCGATATCTCTACCATTGAGCAATTGCCTCGCATATACATAGCCCAAAAGTGCTCCGCCGAGATGCGCCAAATGGCCTCCTGCATTACCACTGCTTGGAATTTGAATCAAATCTATCAAGACCACAAAAATACCAACCTGCCAAAGTTTAACATTAAAGAAAACAACCTTCACCTCTTGATTTGGAAGGTAGGCACAAACAAAAATAAGAATAGCGGTAACACCGGCAGATGCCCCCACCAAAGAGGTATTTATGTCCGTTAGGGCAGGAAATATATTATAACTCAACAGAAAAAGAAGACCCCCGAAAATAACGCCCAAAAAATAGACATTAATAAAACGTTTATTATCAAAAAGGTTCAGAAATATGCGCCCTGAAAAGTACAGCAGCAACATATTCCAGAATATATGACCAAAGCCCCCATGAATAAAAGAGTAGCTAACCAATGACCAAGGTTGTGTTATAAAATCAGAAAAACCTTTCGGAAGTTGAAACCATTGTATAATACTATCTTGCTGAAGACCCAATAAAAAAGGGAACAACCCATTGACAATAAACACTAAAACATTAATGGCTATCAGCTTTTCAGCTATGCTCAAGCTTGTAAATTGATATTTTAAATTTCCTGTCGTCATCAGTACCAACGTTTATCATTAAAACTATT
>JASFYU010000042.1:0-5608 GCA_045046905.1 Flavobacteriaceae bacterium
TATTATGATGGGGTGGTTCCTAATAATGGTGATTATCACCAGGTTGATATGGATTTGTTGAATCGTTTTGGAGGGTACGATTCTCTAATTAATGGTTCCTTAAAAAAATATAGATTTAGAGAGGCCCTTGGCTACCTCATGCAAATTGCCCGCGATGGAAACAAGTATTTGGCAGACCAAGAACCATGGAAGGTCATCAAAGAAGATGAGGAAAGGGTAAAAACCATTATATATGTGTCCTTGCAAGTAGCATCTTTACTTGCAATATTTTGCGAACCTTTTTTACCCTTTACTTCCCACAAGTTAAAAGGTATTCTGAATTTTGATGATTCCATCTCATGGGATAATGCCATCAATTCATACGACGAATTAATTAAACCCGGTCACCAAATTGGAAAGGCTGAATTACTATTTCGCAAAATCGAAGACCAAGAGATACAGGTGCAATTACATAAACTAGAGGCTACTAAAAAGGCTAATGAAATCAGAAACAAAACACTTATGCCACAAAAAGACACCATTACTTTTGATGATTTTTCAAAACTCGATATACGTGTCGGCACTATTGTAGAAGCCGAAAAAATGGCAAAGGCCAAAAAACTATTGGTATTAAAAGTCGATACAGGCCTTGATACCCGAACCATTGTCTCAGGTATTGCCGAAAGTTTTACCCCAGAGGAGATTGTGGGTAAAAAAGTGACCGTTTTAATCAACCTAGCCCCACGAGCATTACGCGGTGTCGAAAGCGAAGGCATGATTTTGATGACCGAGACCGAAGATGGCAAATTAGCCTTTGTTAATCCTGATACGGATGGTGTTGGCAATGGAATGACTATAACTTGAATACGCTAAATGACCCTTACCCAATACATTCTACAACACACCCAACTTCCTCTAAAAGGCATAGAAAACACGGTTGCCTTACTCGATGAGGATTGTACCATCCCTTTTATTTCTAGATATAGAAAAGAGCGGACCGGTAATTTAGACGAGGTTCAGATCGGGGCGATTGTAGCCAGCAAAGCACAATTCGAAGCCCTACAAAAACGAAAAACTGCCATTCGTAAAGCTTTAGAAGAGCAACAAGTACTCACAACAGAACTACAAGAAAAAATTGATCAGGCCACAGACCTTACTGTGCTAGAAGACCTTTACCTGCCCTACAAGAAAAAAAGAAAGACAAAGGCAGAAACGGCCATTAAAAACGGCTTGGAGCCTTTGGCAAAAATCATCATGGGGCAACGCGCAAAGAATATCGGTTTTATAGCCAGAGATTATATAAACAAGGCTGTAGAAAATGAAGATGATGCGCTAGAAGGTGCCCGGCATATCATCGCAGAATGGATTAATGAACGCAGCGATATCAGAACCCTTGTTCGACGACAATTAGAGCGCTTTGCACAGATCACCACTAAAGTTATAACCGCCAAAAAAGAGGATGAAAAAGCGCAGAAATTCAGAGACTATTTTGACTGGAGCGAATCTTTAAGCCGTTGCCCATCACACCGCTTATTGGCTATTTTACGAGCGGAAAATGAAAAATTTATTCGTCTTAAAATAGAGATTGATGATGATAAGGCCCTAATCAACATAAAAAACCGGATTATAAAATCTGACCATAGCTGTGCGGTCCAAATAGAAATCGCCATACAGAATGCCTATAAAAGGCTATTGCTACCCTCACTATCGAATGAATGTTTGCGCAAAGCCAAAGAAAAGGCAGACGATGGCGCCATTACTGTTTTTACCAAAAACTTAAAACAACTTTTATTGGGGGCTCCTCTGGGTGAAAAAAGAATTTTGGCTTTGGACCCAGGGTATAAGTCGGGCTGTAAATTGGTTTGTTTAAGCGCGCAGGGCGATTTGATCCACAATGAAACCATATACCCTCACTCACCCCAAAACAAAAACACTGAGGCCATTAAAAAAATAAGTTCCTTGGCAGATGCCTATAAAATTGAAGCTATTGCCATTGGTAACGGCACGGCATCTAGAGAAACTGAGCAATTGATAAAACGCATTCATTTTAAGAATACCATTGAAGTTTTTGTGGTCAGCGAGGCAGGTGCTTCTATCTATTCGGCATCAAAAATAGCACGAGATGAATTTCCGAATTATGATGTTACCGTACGCGGTGCAGTTTCTATTGGCAGGCGTTTGGCAGACCCTTTGGCCGAATTGGTAAAGATTGATGCCAAATCAATCGGTGTTGGCCAATACCAACATGATGTGGATCAGGGCAAGCTAAAAACCTCTTTGGATACCACGGTAGAGAGTTGCGTGAATTTTGTAGGGGTGAACATCAATACGGCCAGCACCTCCTTGCTGAGTTATGTTTCTGGTATTGGCCCAAAACTAGCAGAAAACATTGTTAACCATAGGAATGAAAATGGGGCGTATTCTAGCAGAACTGATATAAAAAAGGTAGCCCGTTTGGGCGCAAAGGCCTTTGAACAGAGTGCCGCCTTTCTTCGTATTAAAAATGCCAAAAACCCATTAGATGATTCTGCCGTGCACCCAGAACAGTACGCCTTGGTAAAAAAAATGTTGCAGGATCAAGGTGTGGCATTAGCTGACTGTATTGGCAATAAAGAAGTGCTGCGAAAGATACCCCTAGAAAAATATTGTACAGAAAAGGTAGGGCTGCCAACTTTAAAAGATATCATCGCCGAATTAGAAAAACCTGGATTAGATTTACGAGCGAAGGCCAAGGTCTTTACCTTCGACCAAAACATAAAAACCATAAAGGATCTTCAAGAAGGGCAACGATTGCCAGGAATTGTAAACAATATCACCAATTTTGGTTGTTTTGTAGATATAGGCATCAAAGAAAGCGGCTTGATCCATGTCTCTAATCTTTCAGATACATTTGTTAAGGATGTAAATGCCCATGTTCGTATGCATCAGCAAATAATTGTTAAAGTTCTGCAGGTCGACATTGGTCGAAAAAGAATTCAATTGGCCTTGCACAAATAAACTAGTGCAAAGCAAGCTTGCCATTTAGACGGGAGGTTTAACGCTACTGGCGCAAAGTAAACTACCTCGGGGTAGGCCTGCTGGCATAGGCCGGTTAAACTCACTGGCGAGAATAAATAACTATTTTTGAGGGCCTTAGAGAAAATGACAGTGAATAAAAAGAAAGAACAACATAAAAAAACCATAAAAAAAGAGCTGAAATTGGCATTAAAAAAGCCTGCATGCCAAAAAAAGTGCAAGTCAAAATGCTGCAAAAAGTATAAAAAATGCCCAAATAAGCGCTGTCAACGTTGTCCTTGCTTTGATCTTCTTAAAAAAGCAGCCTAAATAAGTTTCGTATTTTCTTCAAAACCTTTTGATAAGGCATATTCAGGCCTTTCAATTTGTTTTTATTCCTTTTATAGTTACATTTAGAACCACTAAAAAAGTAACCGATTCAATGAAAAATAGCACAACCATTTTATGTACAGCCATACTATGTACCATTTTTGCCCAGAGTACCACTGCCCAAAAAGCCCCTGTTCTTTCAGAAGCACCACCGGCCAGTGTAGGCATGTCGGTTGAACGCCTTGGCCGTATTGATGCCATGTTCAAAAAGGCGATTGCCGAAAAACAAATTCCTGGAGCGGTCGCATTAATTGCCAGGAACGGAAAAATAGTATTCCACAAGGCCTATGGCATGGCCGATAACCAAGCAGGTAAAACCTTAAAAAAAGAAGCTATTTTTAGAATTGCCTCGCAAACTAAGGCAATTACGTCAACCGCGGTTATGATACTTTGGGAGGAAGGAAAGTTCAGACTTGACGACCCTATTTCAAAATACATTCCTGAATTCAAAGAAGCACAACTATTAGACAGCTTCAATGAGCAAGACTCCACCTATACGACAAAAGCTGCCGAAGACCAGATCAGCATTCGAGATCTAATTACACATACATCGGGTATTGGATATGGCGTTATCGACGGCGACGACCGTTTCAGAAAAATCTATGCAAAAGCAGGCGTAACCGATTTGTTCACCACTGAAAATATTAGTATTGAAGAAAGTGTAAAGAAATTGGCAAAGCTACCCTTACATCATAATCCGGGCGATGCCTATGTGTATAGCGAAGGTCTTGATGTGCTGGGCTATTTTATCGAAGTAGTCTCAGGTATGCCTTTCGACAAATTTTTAAAATCGAGAATTTTCGACCCCCTAGGCATGAAGGACACTTGGTTCTATCTGCCCAGCAGAAAACACGACCGCTTGGTATCCGTACAACATAAAATAGATGGTAAATGGGAGAAATACCCTGTAACCTTCTATGATACCGACTATCCTAAAAAAGGAGCAAAACGATTTTTCTCCGGTGGCGCAGGCCTCTCAAGTACCGCAAAAGATTATGCTACATTTCTACAGATGTACTTGAACAACGGTGAATTGAACGGGGCACGCATTCTCAGCAGAACTACCGTTCAGAGCATCATGGGTAATCAGTCAGGCGAACTTTTTGGAGGTGACGCCAAAGATTACGGCCTTGCCTTTGGCCTGATAACTCTCAAAGGGCAAGACGCCGGTGGCCAAGGCAGTATAGGCACATTTGATTGGGGCGGCTATTTCAATACCCAATATTTTGCAGACCCCCAGGAGAAAATAATAGGGGTTTTAATGAAACAGACCCAAGGGGGCACAGGAGACGAAACAGGGTGGAAATTCAGACAAATGATAGGTGCCGCTGTTGATGATTAACGTGTTTTAGAATCAACTACCTCGATGCAAGCATACAAGGCATTAAAGAGGATGAAATATATTTAATTCTACCAAACATCTGGGTATTAAACCCACTGTCGGGAACAAAGCCAGCATTTCAAATCTCAGCTTTTATTTGCCTTCCATATATTAAATGTTAGGTCGAACTCAGCTTAAAAGAAATAAGCATTCCGAAATACTTGAAATAAAAAGAATTCGTTCAATACTATGAAAATAATACCTATTTAAACGATTGCTTTTTAATTTCTAAATCAGAAAAAATGAAATACCGACCTTTAAAAACAGCTGCATTACTTCTATTTATGCTTGCATCTGTCTCAACCTACGCTCAAAAGCTGAAAGTTCTTGATGGAAACATCAAAAACCTAAAAGGAATTTCAGAGTATTCTCTAGAATTCATCTATTCAAACCTAGAAATACCAAAATATGATTCTGAAGAAGAGTTCTTGGCCGACAAAGCAAAAAAAAGAGAAGAAAAAGAGGTAGGATTAGGTGAAAAGTTCAGAAAGTCATGGTTTTCGGATCGCGAAGAATTCTACCACCCTAAATATGTAGAATCATTTAATAAGAGATTCGGCAAAGAAGAAATTGTTCTTGATATTGCAAAAAAAGACGCAAAATATACCATGCAGATACATTCGACCTTGATTTATGCCGGGTACAATGTAGGCGTTGTTCGAAAAAATGCAAAAATAGATGCTGTAATCACGGTTCATGAAACAGCGAACCCTAACAATGTACTGTTCTCAGGAAAGTATTTCAATGTGCAAGGCAGTGGAGCCATGGGTTATGATTTCAATTCAGGATATCGTATTTCAGAAGCCTATGCCAAGCTGGCAAAATCATTTGCCGGCCTTATCAAGAAAAAAGCTTTAAAATAAT
>JASFYU010000043.1:0-28803 GCA_045046905.1 Flavobacteriaceae bacterium
CAAGAATTTTACTGTACCCATTCTCATTTTTTTAGATTTATGTAGCACCTATCTACGTATTATTGATTTTTTTAGCAAGTAAACTACCTCGATGCAAGCATACGAGGCATTAAAAGGAACAAACTTCAACATTTCGATGCAAGCATCGGGGTATTAAACCCACTGGTGGGAATAAAATCACCTTCTCAATAGGTGTATATTATTTGGATCGTGTATCCTATTTAAATATATTCTTTTTCAGTCGGTTGCTATTGCACAATTATCATTCTAACATATTTGCGTCTTTACCGTAGTTACTGAAATGGATATTTTTTCGGCAATTTTGGGGTTCGAAAGACCCTATGTGCTGAGCTTAATTACATTGCCACATTTTATAGGTAATGCCCTGATTGCAACGTCAATAATCTCGGAAGCTTCGTAAACAACAATCTCCCGATAGAAAATGTATCCTTTCCCATTGTTTTTAGGTCATCTATGGATAGCTTACTTTTCTTTCTGGAAGAATTACTCTTGAGATAATCTAAAGATTTGTTCTTTACGGCAGAATACATGTAGGCCCTTACTGTTTTCTTATCTTCAAATTCAATCTTCTTTTTCCAAAGATTAAGGAATACCCTATGCTCTTTTGTACTTAATCGAAGATTGTTTGTTAACAAAATATGCCTCTGTTTAAACTAAGCCGAATGAAACAGAGAATATTCGTCCACACCTATAGTTTGCCTCCTAAAAGACAATGACTTTGCTCTCGAATATAATCAAATATATAGTTTCTTGATTGCTGAGAAAGCACTTATCGAAATCAAGCCTAAACTACCGCAACCACCTGTCTAGATTCTCAGCAACAAATTCATCGTCATTAAGCTCTGGATAGCAATCATATACCCTATCAATTTCTTCTTTTTGACCAGGGCTCAGTCTTTCATTAGGGCTGATTGTATAATTTGCTTCTAATAAGCCTTGTCTGATCAACACCTCGTGTATACCCGCGATAGACCCCTTAAATTGGTTTCTTGAGTCGAAAAAAGCGGCATTTGAATCCGTTATTTTAATTCCTAATGCCAATAAATCGGGTATCTCCGAGGGAGTTGAGTTTTTGATACTAACAAGCAGTTCTACCGCCTTTTTGTTCCATACCGCCCAATGGCCCAATAAGCCCCCAACAATTCTCTTTTTAATAATTTCAGCACCTACCGGAATAGGATACTCGGTCAATAAATCTGCTACAATATTATCGTCATTACCCGTATACAAGGCTATTTCATGCCCCCTACCCGATTCGGCGACACCGCGAATTACATCAATGGTGCAGTATCTGTCAAAAGGGGCCATTTTTATGGCGACTACATTCTCAATAGACGAAAACGCTCGCCAAAATTCAGCATCCAACACACGGCCACCGACCGAGGGCTGTAAGTAAAACCCAATAAGTGGAATTACTTCGGCAATAGCGGCACAATGCGCGATCAATTCACTGTTTGTACTATCTTTCAAAGCCGCCAAACTTAATAATACGGCATGATACCCCAGTTCTTCTGCGATTTGGGCTTCTTTTACGGCTTGTTGGGTCTTGCCCAAAACGCCTGCAATCTTGAATATATTTTTTTTGGTCAGCGTACAAAAAGAATCAATTTCCTCTTTTCCCAATTCCAAAACGGGGCGATAAAGTCCGGCTTCGCGAATTTCAAATTGGCTGGTATGCACCCCAATAGCCAAGCCGTCGGAACCCGCCTCAAGATAATACCGAGATAATGCTCTTTGTCTTTTTTCATCTAATTTCAACGCTTGGGTCAGGGCGGTGGGATGGGCCGGAATAGCCAATCCGCTATGTAAATACTCCTGTAACTCTGGTGATAGTTTGTTTTTCATTTTCCCTAATTAGTATTTACCGTCCCTTACTTCAAAGTGCGTTGCCTTTCCTAAAAGACGATGGTCATTACCCACCCAATGGGCCGTCCATTGTATAAGCTGATCTACTGTTACCTCAGGAGCACCCAAGAGCTCCTGCCCTTTAGATACATTCACCAATAAGGCCGAATCAGCTTCACTGCCTGTAAATTTTACCTTTTTTTCCATTAGTTCACCAAACTGCTTTGCTACCGCAGCAACCGAAATCACCCCAGAACCACTTATATTAAGATGGTTGGCAGGTGAATTGCAGTATTGAATACTTCTCAAAATCATTTCATTGGCATCGCCCTGCCAAATCACGTTTGCATAGCCCATGGTCAAATCAATAGTTTCTTGTTTATGTACTTTAGTAGCGATATCTACAAGAACCCCATAACGCATCTCTACGGCATAATTCAAGCGGATCAAAACAACTGATGTAGCATTCTTTACACTTCCGTATTCAAACAAACGCTCTCTTCCCAAACAAGACTGCGCATATTCGCCTACTGGCCCTACAGTATCGGATTCCTTGGAACCACCTGAGACAATTTTCACCAATGGATATACACATCCTGTTGAAAAGGCTACGATTCTTGAGTCCTTGAATTTTTCTACCACCAAACCGGGTAAAAAAGAATTCATGGCCCAAGTATAGGATTCATTACCCTCGGTACCGAATTTCATACCCGCCAAATAAATGACATTCTTTACTTGAGGAAGGCCATTTATAAAATCAATATTCAAAAGGTCACCCTTGATTGTTTCAACACCACTTGCCTCTAAAAATGACTGTTGTTCAGGCACACTAAAACGAGAAACGCCTATAATTCTTTTTTGAACTCCTGCTTCATTACAAGCCTGTTTTGCCATTCGAGCCATAGAAACTCCCATTTTTCCTGCTACACCGAGAAGTATAAAATCTCCGTCTAGCTCTTTCATCATCTGTATCAATGCCGGAGTAGGTAAAGAAAGGGCATCCTCCAATTGTTCTTCACTGTCAAATTGTTGTGGATAATTTCTCATGAATTCACCTTGCTATTTTCAATAATAATCTTCTTATATAATTCTACGACTTCTTCTATTTTACGAACATAACAAAACTCATCGGTCTGATGAGCCATATGTAATTCTCCCGGTCCAAGGATAACGGTCGGCGCATGATTCAACCATGGGGTAAGCACAGAGGCATCGGTTAAAAACGGAGCTGATTTTCTTATGTTTTTTTGCCCGAAATCAAAGGAGCATACTTTAGATACTAGTCTTACAAAGGGGTGTGTTTCGCTTGTGGAAATCGCATTCAGGTCAACCATTTTCTCAAGCACCACCTCTTTTCCTAAGGTTTCATTCAGCAGTTGAAGAGCTTCTTTGTTCTCATGCTTGGTCGTCGACCTTACATCAATGGTGAATTCGGCTTTATCTGGTACTGAATTCAAATTTAATCCCCCATCAATTCGACCAACATTTATTGTAGGATACCCTAACAATTCATCTTTCTCAACTTCAAATTTCAGCTTTTCAATCTTAACAATGGCCCTTGCCGCTTTATAGATGGCATTATCACCAAGCTCGGGCATAGATGAATGTGCCGTAACACCACTTGTTCTTGCCCTTAGGTACAAACCTCCCTTATGACCTATATAGGGCATATTGGATGTTGGCTCACCAACGATAATGGCGCTGGCCCCGCCAATATCATAACCGCTATCACAAAGGTGTTGGGCCCCTTGACAGCCCAATTCCTCATTAGCGGTAAAAATGAGTTTAACTCCTCCGTTCGGGGCTTTATGCTCAAAACTTTCAATAGCCGCTATTACCATGGCGGCAACACCCGCTTTCATGTCGGTAGACCCACGACCATACAGCTTATCACCAATAATAACCGCATTCAGCGGGTCGGTTTTCCACTCCTTGGCCCCTAAAGGAACCACGTCTAAATGACCCGTTAGAACAATTGGGTCGGAACTTTCAGAAAGACCTTTGGTAGCAATCACGTTCAATCGCCCTTCATCATATTTAGGAAATTCAACTAAAAAACCATGATTCTTCAAAATGGCTCCTACATATTTCGCGATTTCCTCTTCTTTTCCCGGGGGGTTGATCGTGTTAAATTGTATAAGTTCTTTTGTTAAGGAAATGACATTCATGACAATATGCTATCTATCGTTGATTAAATTAATGTTATACTCTTTTAATTCTGGAACATGCGCTATTCAAAGATCATAGTTCCAAATCTATTAATATCATGAAAACTACCCGGAAGATCCTGCCAGGACCAATATATCTCCTTTTCATCCAAATAATCGACTCTATTAAAATTAACTCTCCATGCCTCACCTTGCACTGGGGGCTTTCCTCCAATAGATGAAAGCAATGTATACGGAATAAAAAACTCCGCCATCCAACTTTCGATTAAAGCCCCTTCTTTCTTCTCTCCGCCTTGAACAGTCGTCTTGTGTATTATCTTTCTGTCGTCTTCAAAATACCAAGCTTGCCACCTATGTGGTTTTCGGTCTATGTTTATTACCATAAGGGGCAACTCATAATTCAATGGTGACAACTCATACTCAAAATAGATTTCTTTGGTCGTATCAGGCCACAGAAATACCTCAACAACATCCTCTGTCCAAAGGTGTTTTCCGTCTTCTTTTATGCTGGCATTTAATTTTCTATCCTTGTTGAAATACAAAAAATACACCCCTGTATCGGAATAAAGGACTTTCACTTTGGTTTGCATGCTAATAGTAGCATAGGCACGTTGCTTAATATCAACCCATCTGGCCATTTTCCAATTATCGGAAGTGCCGTCACCTGACACCTCAAAATCCGAAGTCTTACTTATGCGTATAGTATCTGCAGCCATCATTTCTTTTTGAGCGTGACCGAAAGTAAGTAATAAAAGACTAATAAAAAGAGAGTATCTTATTTTCATGAGTATTCTTATTTGTTGTCAATTCTATTTTATGTCAAATTGTTATTACTTCTATTTTACAGCCATCTTGTAATTGTTCTACATCTGAACTATAAAACATGCCCAATTCCTCGCGCATACAATTTGCTGCACCCGTAGCTGCCGCAAGTTTGGCAGTTTCCAACATATTATAATTTCTTTTTCGGGCCACAAGTAAGCCAGCCATTAGACTATCTCCACAACCTACAGTGCTAATAAGGTGATCTACTTTGCTTAACGCATGTATCATTTCACCATCGCTGTACAGATAAAGCCCTTTATCACCATAGGTCAAGGCCGCTATTTTACACTGAGTGTTCATTTTAGAAAAAATCTCTTCAGGCTTATTCGACCTATAAACATCATACGCCTCATGATGATTAATATGTACACCATATGGCCTTTTCTCAAGGGCACTTACCAATCCTTGGCCTGAACAATCTATATACGACTTAATATTCAAGAGTGCGGCTTTTTCTATAAGTTCCGAATAGTCGGCCCCGAATGAATTCTTAGGCCATGAACCACTCATGGCTACAAGATCTACTTGATCTAACAAATGTAAATATTGGGTTAAAAAAAAGGAATATTCAACCTTATTAATATGTGGCCCCGTGCCCAATATCTCAGTTTCATTGAAATTGTTCTTTGTTTTGATGGTCAAACAAGTCCTTGTCCAATCGTTTACTTCTGGGCCGTAACAAGCAATTCCTCTTGCCTCACATTGCATTTTGACCCATGTACCAGTAGGGCCTCCCCAAAAGGCCAATATAGCCACATCTTCCCCTAACTCTTTGATCCCCAGCGCCACGTGTATGCCTTTGCCTCCGGGAAAAGAAAGCTCCCTTGTGGCCCTATTGACCTTGGCAGGGGTAAAATCATCCACCAAAATAAAGGTATCAATTGCAGGGTTCGGACAAACACATAAAATCATTGCAAGACGCTACTTTTGTTGATAAATGGTTACTCCTTGTACAACGCGGTTAATCGCTTTGTTCAATGAGGGCGAATCTGGAGAAAGTCCTAAATCTATCGACTTGTACAAACTGATCAACTGACCTGGCAAAACCGCACAAATAGCGAAATAATCTTCAGGAATATGGTTAGTATCCGAAACTTCAATTAAAAGATCTAATTCAATGTCGTCTTTATGCCTAATATTCTGTCCTACACCTATTTCGAACAATTTTTCTTTTTGGCGATTTATTGATCTGACCAAATCATACTCATATTTATTAACAAAATCATCATTGGAGAATAAATAGACCACCAAGGTAGAATCATTTATCACCGCTTTAGGCCCATGTCTTAATCCTAAGAATGAATCATATATACCCACGACTTGGCCATTTGTCAACTCCTGAACTTTTAACTGAGATTCTCTGGCAATACCCTTCAACATGCCTGAACCCAGAAATACGATACGATTAAAGTTTAACGAAGCCGCAGTTTTAAGTTTTTCTTTGTACCGATCAATAATCTTTTGACCATACTCTGACAATTTTTTGACATAGGTTTTGTTTTGATTTAAATTATCTAAATCTGAAACCAATACTCCTGCTAGTAACATAGTCGTAAATGACCCTGTCATAGCCAAGCCTTTGTCATTGGCGGTTTCTGGCATCAATAAAACACATGCGTTTCCGCCTTTGGCATTTTCAGCCAATGCACCTTTCGCATTACAGGTGATAACCAAATGAAAGAATGACTGGCAATGGGTCTCTGCCAAATTTACCGCTGCAAGACTTTCAGGACTGTCACCAGAACGAGCAAATGAAACCATTAGGGTAGGCTGTTGTTTTTTCAGAAAATTTTTGGAGTGTGAAATTAAATCGGTAGAGGCCACAGCCTCTGTTACACGCCCTATCTTCTTTTGAAAACTATTTTGCAAAACCTCTCCTATATACGCAGAACTTCCAGCGCCAACCAAGAATATCTTTAAATCTTCATGAATCAAGGCTCTGTCTAAGAAAGAACCTAATTCTTGTTGTCGATCTTTGATAATAGAAAAAGTTTCATGCCACAAACTCGGTTGAGCAAGAATTTCTTTTAATGTATTACTTGAGTCCATAATTCAATTTTTTTATTCTCACATTGTAGATTCAACCCGTATGTCGGTATAGCAGGCACCTCAATACCTTGGTCGAAATTTTGACAATATTCTGATAATGCCTGAGACCCTACCTCACCCTCGAACCAAACCTAGCTTGAGGCAGTTTACGCTCTCAATATATTTATCAATATTCAAAAGTAATAATAATCAAACTTATAACCTTATGAAAGGTAAATAAGTTATATTTAATTACTATTATAGTGTTTTACGAATTTCGATATATTAAAAAATAATAGAGACCAATATCCAGAATCCTTGACCTATCTACTATTAAACGTCAACGACCATATACCCAAGGGTACCAGAAGAAATTGAAAAAAAATAATTTATCGGAATTCAAGGACATATCAAAACAATAGACGGCCATACACACCTATTAAATCGTTACATTCTAGTTAAAGAATCTTTCGATTCCTTTCTATCAAAGACCATAAATACTTATAAAAAGATTTAATGGTGCTATTTTGTTGCTTTTAGTTTACTTTTATAATTCATTTTGACATTAAACTATGAAAAGGCGAGAAGCACTAATAAAGACCTCATGGATATTAAAATCGGCTTTTTTAAGCCCTGCACTATTTAGTATTTTACAAAGTTGTCAAGAGAGAGTTTCGAAAACCGAGACCCTCTTGGTCTTAAATGACAAACAAAATGACTTAATAAAAGCCATTGCCGACTGTATTATACCCCGAACAAAGACCCCAAGCGCTTCAGATGTGCGAGTCAATACATTTATAGACTTGCTACTGGCCGATGTTTTTGATAAAGATGAAGCACAAAAGTTCATTATTGGACTAGATGAATTCGATAAAACTTGCCAATCGCTTACGGATGAAAATTTTATCGTGCTTTCAGAGAGCGAGCGCAGCGATTATCTTGAAAAACTAGACAAGGAAGTGATGGGCAATACCTTCGAAGAGCGGGTTCCTTTCTACTATGCATTTAAGCATCTTGTAATTACAGCATATTTTTCAACGAAAGGAGGTATGCTCCAAAACCTAAATTACATGCCCGTTCCAGGACCTTACAAGGGCGAAATAGATTACGTGGAAGGAAATAAGATAATGATTGGCAATAGAATGTGATACTATGAAAGAGAGAAATACGTATGATGTTTTAGTTGTTGGATCAGGAATGACAGGAGGATGGGCAGCAAAGGAATTTACTGAAAAAGGACTGGACACCTTGGTTCTAGAACGAGGAAGAGATGTAAAGCACATTCAAGATTACCCTACGACGAACAAGGCTCCCTGGGAATACAAGCATCGCAAATACGATACGCTAGAAGAAAAAGAGCAGTACCCTATACAGCGTTTAAAATACAATTTTGACGCATCGAGCAAGCACTTTTTCGTAAATGATAAAGAACATCCGTACCTAAATCCGGCCGACAAACCTTTTCGATGGTTCAGAGGATATCAAACGGGCGGAAGAAGCTTAATTTGGGGGCGGGGAACCTATCGAATGAGTGATGTAGAATTTGGTGCAAACTTAAAAGACGGCCATGGAACCGATTGGCCCATTCGTTATAAAGACATAGCACCATGGTACGATTATGTCGAAAAATTCATAGGAATTTGTGGTACTAAGGAAAATATGCCCCATTACCCAGACGGCAATTTTCTTCCACCTTTTGAAATGAATGTTGCGGAGAAGGAAATAAAAAAAAGACTAGAAAACCATTATCCCGATAGAAAATTGATTCCGACTCGAAAGGCACACCTTACCCAGGTCAGCCCAGGTCAGTTCAAAGGACGATCACAATGCCAATCAAGAGATATGTGCCACACAGGCTGCCCTTTTGGAGCATATTTCAGTAGCAATAATGCCACACTTCCAGCAGCCTATGATACCGGTAAATTAACCTTAAAATCGCATGCCATTGTCATATCGATTATTTATGACGAGGAAAAAAATAGGGCCATTGGCTTAAAAGTTATCGATGCGAATACCAAGGAAACTACCGAATTTTATGCACGCATCATTTTCCTATGCGCCTCTACTTTGGCATCAACTGGGATTTTACTGAATTCAAAAACGCCACGCTTTCCAAACGGCTTGGCAAACTCAAGTGGAGTCCTCGGGCATTATTTAATGGGGCACCATAAAAATATTGGCGGCTCAGGAATCTTGGAAGGCTATGAAGATAAAATCGATCGGGGGCACCGCCCATCGGGCTTAACCATGCCAAATTTCAGAAATATCGCAAAACAAGAAATGGACTTCTACAGGAGCTATAGCGTTTATGGGGGCGCAAAACGTGAAGGAATCAAGCCTGGCCAAGTTGGCATTGGTAAAGAATTTAAAGAAAAACTGACCCTGCCCGGACGATGGAAAATGAGTTTATATTCGTATGGAGAATGCTTACCCTACTATGAGAACAAGCTAGAACTTGACCAAAGCCAGAAAGATAAATGGGGCATCCCCCTCTTGAATATTTCTGCCGAGTTCAAAGAAAATGAAATGAAAATGAGAAAAGACATGAAGGCCCAAATTTCGGAAATGCTTGAAGTAGCTGGACTCAAGGATATTACGGTAAGTGAAGGGTCTCATATCATGGGCGATGCCACCCATGAAATGGGTACCGCCCGTATGGGAAAAGACCCTAAGACTTCGGTACTCAACGCGTACAACCAATGCCACGACATTCCCAATCTTTTTATAACCGATGGATCTTGCATGACCTCATCAACCAATATGAGCCCGTCTTTTACCTATATGGCACTTACCGCAAGAGCATGTGATTATGCATTTAAGCAGATGAAAAAAGGACTAATTTAATAGAATCCGATCCGTATGGAAACTTCAAGTAAACGACTCTCTTCTTTAGATTTTTTTAGGGGCGCAACCGTAGCAGCGATGATTATGGTGAACGACCCTGGCAGTTGGGATATAAAATACTATCAATTATCACATGCTAAATGGGAAGGATGCACAGCTACGGATCTTATTTTTCCATTTTTCCTGTTCATTGTTGGGGTTTCAATCTCTCTCGCTTTTGGCAAAGCTTTGGAAAAGGGACTCCCTAAAAAATACCTATTGCTAAAGTTATTAAAGCGGGGTCTGATTATTTTTTTACTCGGACTATTTCTCAATCTATTCCCTGTTTTCAACTTTTCCGAATTCAGGATTCCGGGGGTATTACAACGCATCGCTTTAGTATATGTTTTTTGCTCCATTTTATATTTATTTGCCTCAAGAAAAAGCCAATATATATGGTTCGGGGGTATTCTTTTAGGCTACTATATCATCATGACCTTTGTTCCCGTTCCAGATATCGGACCCGCCAATCTTGAGCCGACGACCAATTTTTCGGCCTGGTTCGATCGCTTCATTCTTGAAGGAAATATTGGGCGAAAGGGGAAAGGAGTATACGATTCAACCGGTATTTTTACCACTATTCCGGCCATTGCATCTGGGCTAAGCGGTGTTTTTACGGGTCATTTATTGGCTTCCAAAAAAATGGACGCCCATGTGAAATTAATTTGGCTGTTCGTAGCGGGATGCGCCTTACTGCTTTCAGGATGGATCTGGAGTATGGAATTTCCGATGATCAAAAGGCTTTGGACTTCTTCTTTTGTTCTGTATACCTCAGGTTTGGCCGTTCTCTGTTTTGCAATCTCCTATTGGTTCATTGATATATTGAACTATCAAAAAATGATAAAGCCCTTTTTGGCCTTTGGGTCAAACGCGCTTATCGCCTATTTTGTAGCCGGTATTTTTGGGCATTTCACCTCCGCTAAATTCTTAGAATATGGCAATACGACAAATAGCATCAAAGACTGGATGTTTTCTGAAGTATTCTCCACGGTTCTCAGTCCGTACAATGCATCTTTTGCCTATTCAATCGCAAATACCCTGCTTATTTTTATCCTTGTATGGTGGATGTACAAAAAAAATATCATCATTAAAGTATAATACCATTATATATAAAACAAAGTGGCTTCACTATAGACGGGAAATTATTTTTTGGACCAATTCTTCCTTATTTAGAATTGTATTAAAAATAGAAATGTTCTTAGGAATATCTTTTTTTGCGTAAACGGATAGCGGAAATTCAAGACTTGCCCGAGCACTACGTTCATCAATCGAAATACCTTCTCCTGATTTTGAATCTATAATAAATAGCTTTCGCGGACAGAACAAAGCCATTAAATCTGGTAAATCATATTTTTGAACGGCCCCGGGAACCGTAAAAGGGATATAAGCGGAATCATAGAACTTGGCCGTCGCAATGTCAGCGTAACTTAGAAAAGGAGATAACAGACCTACTGTTTCAATATTTTTTTCAAATGCGGCCGCATGCAAGAGAGCACTGGCCAAAGGGCCATTGGAAATGGCCGAAATATAATTTTCCTCTAAGTTGTTCTTTGCGAAAAAAGTAAGCCTAAGTATATCTTCCGCCCTAAGCCCTACAAAGGATTTTCCTGTAAGCACAGCTCCGAACCATTGGTTGTACGACACATTATTGATATAAGAATCTCCCTTTAAGTAGCCAGGGCCTAAACTACCTATCCCAGGCAAATCGCTCAACAACAAACTATAGCCTTCGGCAAGAAGTTGATGAACTACCTCATCTTGATCAAGGGCATACTGCATACCTTTGCTATCAAAAAACAGAATCATCTTGCCGTTTGAATTATGTAAGGGCCTTAGTACTATTGAAGGCAACTCATAATTTCCGCTACCTGGCACTAAATATTTTTCCATGATATGTTCAGGATATACAAAGCGACCTGCGAAAATTGGCTGCCCATAATCCGTAGGCGTCTTAAACCCGGAAATTTTAGCAGCATTCGAAAGTGTATTTTTTAAGTGATTCTCATCATTGGCCCTAGATTCAGTCAACAATTCAAGCTGTTTCTCGACTTTACCCTTATTCAACAAGTGTACGGTCAACCCATTCAGCGCAGTCACCAATTGCCCTGTATTAGTCACTTGAAGCTCTTTTGCATTAGGAACAGCAACCTCTATGTCTTTGGAACTACCCGGATTATTCAGCTCTTTCTGAAAGAAAGCGTACATGGCCTCCCTATTTTTTTTTGTAGATGTATGTTTATCATCATCTTCAACCATTGCTATGTTTTCGGAGACCCCCAAAGAGGTATACATTTCTTTCGCTTCTTTATATGCTTCTCTAGTACCTTGAATACTAAAAAAGTCACGCGTAGTACTTATTATCAAGGTCGGTTTTGGTGCTCTGGCCACAATAAAGTCAACATGATCAAGTCCTTTCTCAATCATTTGGTACAAATTCTGTTCTGCACATTGGGGGCCTCTTGTCTTATAAAGGTATTTATAACTCGTAATATAACTTTCTGGGGCCGTTGCTAGAATCCTATCGTCCAATGCTCCGAGATAGGCAGTTAAATTACCACCGCCCGATCGGCCCGTCATGCCAATCCTTTTCGGATCTACTTCTTTTCTAGAAAGGAGATAATCTATTCCTCGCATAACATCCCAAATAAAATAACTTGCCGTAGAGTATCCTGAAATTAAACATTGTGCACCGGCATAAGAGTGCGCATGATCAGGATTGGGAAACTTAGGTTCGTTTTTTTGTTCGTCCCAATATTCAAAGCGCTCTCCTTGACCCATGGGGTCGATTGTAAATACGACAAATCCTTTTTTTACAAGGTTTATTATAATATGTTGATACACCTTGGACCTAAAGCCATCAAGAGTATGGCCACAAGCATAAAATATGGCTGGGGCGTTTTTTTTAACTCCCTTTGGCACATATAATGCCGCGGTCACAAAGTTGCCAGGAACCGATTCGTATATTATTTTTTCTATTCGGTAGCCATCTCTTTTTAAAACCTCGGTTATTTTCGGATTAAGTGGTGTTCTCTCTGGAAAAGGACCTAGGATTTCATTTAACTTAGCCCGTACCAAGGTCTGTCTTTGCAACCAATCTTCTTCGGTTTTTAATTCAGCGACCTCAGCTTTTCTTTTTCCCAGCTGATTATACGCCACTGAACTAAAATGCTTAAAAAGTGAATTTTCAATGTCGGTATACGACTGCCAAAATTTAAAAAAATCTTTATCTTCTTGGGCATTCGACCCTATGGTCAATAACAAAAAGAACATGCATAGTATTTGTGCCGGGTATTTCATGGGTTTGATTTTAAAAAACGTATTTCTCTAAAAAACATAGGGTTGTTCACAACTGATTTTTGCACACCCGCCTTATAGGCCCGGTTTTACAATTGAATAATCTCCGTTTTTATCAGGAAATTTCACCGATTTAGAATTCCAAGACATATCGTCTGGCACAATACTCTCCTTATTTTTCAACAGTTCTGTCATAGTTATTTCACGACCGGTCTCGGCCGCCATTCTTCCCATAATCGCCGTTAACGAGCTTTTGGCCCCATATTCAGTATTATTTATGTGAGTGCCTTCAAGAATGGATGCAATGAAAATATTCTGTTCTATCTGAGTAGCCCCAAGGTCTTCTCGGTCTCTATATCTCCAATAGCTTTTTCCGTCAGAATCCGAAAATTGTCTTCTTTCATTGGCTAATCCTTTAGAGCCTTGCAACACCCACCCCATTTTATCAGTACAATGATTCATGTTTCTACATTGAGAATGCATTTTCACACCATTTTTATATTCATATTCTATAAAGAAATGGTCATAGGCATTGCCATTGTTAAGGCCATTATAGGCCAACCTGCCGCCGTTACCTAAGGCCTTTTTAGGAAAATCGTTCATAATCCAATTCATCATATCGATTTGATGAATGGCTTGCCCAGACAATTGCCCTCCCCACAGCCATGTAAAATACCTCCAATTCCTAAGTTGAAATTCCATCTCAGTTTGTTGGGGTTCTCTCGGCAAAACTCTTGGGGCACCCACATTGTAGTAGGTACTAATCGACCTAATCTCTCCTATTTCTCCTTGGTGTATTCGAGATACCATTTCATTATTGCCGATATTGTACCTGAACTGAAGCCCCACGACCACATTTAGCTTTTTCTTATCGGCCAGTTTTCCTATCTCAATTATTTTAGTAAACCCTGGAACATCAACAGCCAGTGGTTTTTCCATGAATACATGTTTACCCGCCTTTATCGCATTTTCAAAATGTTGCGGCCTAAATGGCGGAGGCGTCGCCAAAATAACCACATCACTGAGCTCTATTACTTTTTCATACGCATCAAACCCAACAAACATGGTTTCCTTGGTCACATCACATTGATCATCAAAACTTTGTTTCAACATACTCAATACCTTGGTCGCCCGATCTTCAAATGCATCGGCAATAGCCACTACCCTCACCGAAGAAGAAGCCTTTAAAGCCTCAAAAAGTGCTCCCGTGCCTCTTCCCCCACAGCCGACCAAACCAATTTTTAAGGTCTGAGCACCATATGAATACGCATAAGAGGTGCTGGGAAAAGTACTTAACAAAACGCCGCCTAAAGTCGCAGATGTGCTTTTTTTAATAAAACCTCTTCTACCGTCTAAATTTGTTTTACTCATAATACTATAATTTCATTTTTTGTTTTCCTTTTTCAGCAGTAGCAATTTACCAAAACACAGTTTTGTTCAATACCTTCGACTCTAATTTTCGAACAGCCCTCTATAATGGTCCGATGGCAAGAATATGCCCGCACTTTCTTCGTAAAAATCACTACCTAAGCTAAATAACCCCTTTACAGTTGTATTCCATGAGGCATTTCCCCTAGGGTGATACCCTAATTGTATTCCAATTTTCATAGTTTTGATGGCCATTGATTTCTAATAATCCGACCGTCCTATTTTCAGACTTGTCTTGTAGTTGGGCCACCACTTGCCATAATCATGTAGTATACCCTCCTTTAAACCCATAGGAATGAATCAAGGATTCTCTTTCAAACCTTACAATCGCCTTATCGATAGACAGTTCTTTTTTTGTAAAAAACCCATTTCGGCCACCTTCCTTGCTCGAACCCATATTTGGTCGTATACATTTGTAGCGCTAGGCTCTTATTTGATCTTGATTTATTTTTTATGACCTACCCCTGCCAAGACATCTTTTATTTCGACCCAGTCACCACCCTGTCTTTCACTTTCTTGGGCCGCCTCCATAAAGGCGAATATTTCTACTGTTTCTTGTTCTTGCACAGGCATCTCCCCTGTGTTAAAATAATGCAAGATAGCCTGAAACATTAATTCGTAGTCTTTAAATTTACCCAAATCGCTAATTCCTTTATCACCAAAGGCATGCCCACCATAATCGTGCATTTTGCCTTTTATTCCCCTAAAGGTTCCTATTCTTCCTTCTCCCCAATCTCCGGTAATCATATCAAATTTTTCGGTAGTAAATCTTTTCACCCGAACACAGCCCGATTTCATTATGGTAAATAGCAATTCGACACCATGGATTCCGTACCAATAGAGTTCTGGGTGTGTAGGCTCATATTTAATCGGAGCATAGGTTTCGGCCCCTTGAACCAAGCCGATACTACCATTCCTAATTTCTTGAGCCTGCTGCATAAACCTAACCGCTGAAGAAGAAAAGGTGGGAACATCATACTTTTTAGACAACTTAAAAATCGCTATAACATCTTCTAATGAGGCCGCTAATGGCTTATCTATAAATACTCTTTTACCAGCTTTAAATATGATCTCGGCCTGTTCCAAGTGCCTTCTTCCATCCACCGTGCAAAGCAGCACGTAATCAACTTTAGAAAGTAGCATTTCAAGGGTCGGTACGATTTCAACGCCCATATCGCTAATTTGCTTGGTAAATTTTTCAACCCTATCGGCACTTGATGGCAGATCATGACTAACGGTCGTAAAGGCCGTAGTAACTCGATACCCATTAACAGAGTTATTGAACGACTTGGCCAAGGCCGGACTATGAGATGTATCCATTCCCACAATACCAACGGCCTTATCACCTTCTGCCACATATTTACCATTAGAAGCAAAGGCCGATGTACCCATCATAGAGATACCGGCACTCACAATAGAGGTGGTTTTTAAAAAATTTCTTCGACTGCTTTTATTCATTTTTTTTACAATTAAAAATTGGTATTACGTTAATATTACGTATTTTTTTGCATTCGCCCGATTATATACAACGACTGAACAAACCTTTAAGAACGCCGTAGTTTGTTTTAGGACTCTTTTCAACTCTCAATTCACCATCAGAAAAATCTACTGAACCATAGCAAGATACGTTGCCTTTCTGATACTCCTGAATATTTCTCTGGCAAGAGATGTACTTTGGGTCATTACCTACCCGAAGAGGTCATTCTCTTTGTCGACCCAAAAAGAGCGCCATAACACCCTCCCCAATCAAATATTCCTTTCGAGGATAGGGTGTTGTCTTTTTTTTGGCTCGATTGGGTAGCACATCTATTTCCAAGTATCAGGAAATATCTTCTCGGCATTCAGGTAATACATTTTATCAACTACTTTTTTCGGCAAGGACAAGCCTTGAACGGGTGTATCAAGCTGTGGCACCATAAATGTTTCATCGGTATTAAAATACTTCCAGTCATTCATCCAAACCTCCATCATATGGGTTTCCAATTCCTCAGGAACCGTTTTGTTATCTTCGGAAAAGTCGGTTCCGTAGACTATTCGATCTTGATATTTAATAAAAAAGCTACGTACTTTCTCCAAATCTCTTTGCGATTGATACTGCGTATGGCTAATTCTCTCGGCTATGTCTAGGGAGGTATTAGGAAACCGTTCCAAGAATTTTGCGGCTTCATCCACGCTCCATTCTAAACTGGCCATATGAAAAGCAATTGCAGTAAGGTCAGGGTTCTTTTCCAACATAGTGTTTCTTTGCTGAATTTGATCCTCGTACGAGGGAAACTCTGGGTGCAGGTACATATGGTATATTGGATGTTCGCTAAAATAGTCTCTATCGTTTTTAACGGTCATCGAATCTAGAGGCAACCAACAATTCAAGGGCTCCCCAGCATGAGTCAATAGCACCTTGCCCTCATCTTTTATGAATTTAAATACCGGATCGAACCTAGGGTCATCGATAGTAATCAAATCACCTTTTTTGTCTCTTGCCTCCATTCCGATGTTCTTCCAGGTCTTTATCGAATTTGCCCCATTATCAAAATCTTCCTTTAACTGGCGTATCACCTTATCGGACCAATTGGGGTCGTCCCAATCTTTCAATGAAAACGCAGTGCTATAAGCCACTTGCTTGGGGTCTTCTTGCTGGTGCGTTCTCTTTATTATTAGCTGCTCAGTAATAGAAGGGTAGTATTCACCTGAAACATCGACCGTAACATTCAAAAGCCTGAAGTTATTCGCTCTAGCGAATTTTATCATGGTCTTCGTCTCAGCATTTATATGTACATGCACATCAATTTTTGGCAAGGCCTTAAAATCGCTCATGGCGTAGCTTAGGTTCTCTTCTTTATCCTTTGGTTTTTCAACGGGCTTATTTATTTTATCGCGACAACTTAAAAATGCCATCAAAATAATTACGGTCAACAAGTGTACAAGCTTCATGTTCTTGAATTTAATTTAATTAAAAGTTAACTACTATATGCTATGTTTAATATTCCATTTATTATAAGGCCTACTTGTGTCAAAATAAACTACTAAGTAGGCGAAAATTCTATTCGTTAAATTCATATTTTCCCAAGGGAGTAGGAAGCTCTTATTGAGCATACGAAATATGAGAAAGAAAGAAACTTAGTAATAATCAAATATATTTAATGTGTTTCATTTTTTACACACTGTTATTCGCCCTTGGTTTTAACTACTTGAATTATTATTTCTCCCCAGTGAACACTTCTCTTAATCGGCATATGTGTTTTGGTCTCATATTTGGCCAAAAGGTTTAATTGATGACCATTCGGACAATTTTTCGAGATTTTTATAATAGAGCTCAAGGTAATTCCATCTTCATCCCATTTGGCAGGAAGGGTCTCATCAAAGAGTCGCTCCCCAATAATATAGGGGTCATCATAATAGAGTTGAGTCCTATGTCCCTGGGTATATATCATAATTTCCTCCCCTGGGGAAACCATTCCATCTCCATTACCCACACCTACAATGGTATCTTGAACAGAAAGGCCGTCATCAATGGTCAGCGAGCTGAATACGGGCACATCAAAAAACACGGGGACAATGAAATCTTCCTCAAATGTCAAATCACCATATACTAAACTTAGTTTAATCTTAAGCTCTGGAGGGGTAGCATCAAGGGGCGGTCGTTTAGCGCATAGTACGACTACCGGGGGAATTACAAGCTTACCGTCCTTATTTATATGACCTTGCAAGGTCGAAGGTTCGAATATAGTTTCCTTGTTGTTTGAACTTAAATTAACCCTTACTTTTTCGGTGTTCTTTGCAATGCCACCCAAATTCAAGACTTTCAGAGTCAAGTTATTTTTTGATCCTATTCGAAGTATTTTTTTATTTTCATTGATTGTATAGTCTATAAAGGTCAATTTTGGCTTTCCGTTCTTTTCATAGATTCCGATTTCATGGCCATCGCTATTACTATTTATTCTCAACCTTCCTTCGGCATCGCTTTTTTGTATGCTTTTCAACAAGGTTTTTTTCTTTTGATTATAATCTTTGATATAATAGTCGGTATTCGGCTTGTAGCTATTCGCTGTTGTGATTGTTACTAGGCAATTGTTCAGAGGCGGCCCATTGGGAAGCCATTCTTTTGTGTAAAACCCGAAGCCTAAGTCAGATACATCTTTAATAAAAAGGTATCCTGGTTGCTTTTTATTACTTTCCACTGAATACCCCCACACTTTAAAAGAATCATATAAATCATAGTGCGACCATTTTTCCTTTTTTGGAATCGGATTTTCAAATGCATATATCACAAATTGCATCGCCTTTTCAAAAATATAGGGTCTGCCCGGTTTATCCATTGCATGCCCACCTTCAAACGCTTCGTATTCGTATTTGAGACCTGTTTCCCAAAGTACAGCCTTATGGGTTTCTTTATTAAGGTCAGAAAGTTCTCCAATAGTACTGTTATGTAATCTTATTTGTACGTCTTTCAAATTTGAAAAGGCATAGCGTACAGGAAACAGCGTATAGTTGTCAGGGTAGCCTATGAAAAATTCGGTACTGCCCATACTATTTACGGCGGCACTAATTTTATCAGGATATTTTCCTGCCAGATAATACGCCATAAAGCCACCCATACTGTGGCCTATCAAGCCTCTATACCCTCTATTATTACGGGTTTTATAGGTAGTATCAATATGATCGACCAATTCAAGAAAGTAGTCTTTCATTTGTGACTGAAAAACCATATGGTCGTGATACCCGATATTATAGGGCCTAGGTTCCGACTCTTCCATATTACCATCGCCCATGACAAGTATAATTTGGTACTTATCGACCAGGTCGCCTATCATTTCAAATTCAAATTTTGCGCCACCACTTTTAAAATGCCTACCTCCCCAGCCGTGTAAATAATAAATAACGGGGTACTTCACTTTGGTTTTTTCATACCCCTTGGGCAAATAGATTCGATATCCTTTTTCTTTACCAAAGACCTCGCTAAAATGAGTTTTATCACTAAAAGATGAAGGTTCTTGTCTATTATTACAGGAGATATTCAGTATAAATAATCCGAAAAAAAGTACCGCCTTAAAATTCATATTACCTCTTTTTAGACCTGTGTCACTCATGTTCCCTTAATCAATATGCCATTATTGGCGTTACTACATCCTCTACTGACCCCACTCCCTTGGCAGGCCCACACCAAATGCCTCCCCCCGAAGGTTGAAATAAATATATTTTCAGTAGTTCTCGGGTCAATATCAACTCTTTCAACCCATTTAAAATTGCACCACTTTATTCTGTTCCGTGTTCGGCCGTTATCCTCGGAGCGATAGGCGGAGGAGTTAAAACCACATACATAGCACACATGCCCTCCACCTCCAGGACCTATCGAGACCCAATCTTTTTGCAACTGAGTGATATCAGAACTCTCACTAGAGTTCTTTTGACCCATTTCTTGACAACAAATTAACGTCAAGACAGAAAAAGTATAAAAAACATATTTAAAAGATGGGTGAAGTATCTTCATAGACAGTATCACTATTTAAACCAACCGACCCTTATTTCATCAGGTTTACGATATACCCCATCATAAACCCAAAAATAAGAGCGTCGTTGGCGATAAATTAAACTAGCTCGGGGCAAGCCTGCTTTTGCCATTAGGCAGGCCCTCAAGGCATTAAAAGGAAACAAGTTTCAACTTTCCGATAGCTATAGTAAGGGCGTAAGCCTGCCTACGGTAAGCAGGCATCTGGGTATAAAACCCACTGGCGAGAATAAACCTCTTGGGACATCTCAATTAAGAAGGAAATATAAATCAAAAGAAAACAAAACACAAATATTAATGCACAAATAGAAAGGTAAAAAAAGATTATAATGAAATAAAGTAGGCATCTGTGAATACCGAGCATGATACCATTTGTTTTGAACTACAAAATAGCTTTAAACCCAAGAGGTGTTCTACTATTTTGTATATTGGACTTTTCGAACTACAATTCACCATTGCTACTGATCAATTAATACGTATGGATAAAAAACTTACTAAACGTTCTACAGTTGAACGTCGGAGGAAGATTTTAAATATGCTGGCTGAAAATGGGCAAGTATTTGTACATGAGCTAAGTGACATATTTAAAGTGAGTGAAGTAACTATTAGAAACGATTTAGATATGTTTGAATCTAAAAAGCTTCTAATACGTTCTAGAGGTGGAGCCATGAAATACTCGAATTCGGTCGGAATCGATTTTCAATTATCCGACAAGGATAAAATTCATTATACCGAAAAAATAAAGATTGGCAAAAAATCGGCTTCTCTAGTTAAGGAGGGGGAAACTATAATAATAGATTCAGGCACCACTACAATGGAAATTGCAAGAAACCTGAATCCGAATTTTTCGATAAATGTAATCACGAACGCCTTTAATATTGCAAATCAATTAATACACGCTCAGAATATCAATATCATAGTTCCTGGAGGCACCTTACGTAAGAATTCACATTCTCTTGTGGGCCCTTTGGCCGAGAAAAGTCTTAAGAATTTTTATGTGGATAAAGTATTTATCGGAGTTGATGGTTTTGATACTACTCAAGGAGCCTTCACACCCAATATTGAAGAGGCTTCACTCAACCAAATTATGATTGATATTGCAAAGGAAGTAATATTAGTGACTGATTCTAGCAAGTTTCTACGTAGAAGCTTGGCATTTATATGCCCTTTAGACAAGATTGACATTATTGTTACTGATAAACATATACTTAAAGAGGATTTAAATAGGTTGCAAGATGCCGGAATCAAGGTTCTTTTGGCCTAAATAAAAGTGGCTCATTTACCAATCAGTTCGAAGGTTGAAAAAAAAGCCGCAGCCAAAATTATTTAGCTAGGCTTTTTGTTTTCTACCATGAACTCGTCATGAGCTATTTATTAAGTCTCCCCTTCTGGGTCTATAGCCAATAAAAGCGCAGCAATTATTGCCAATATAATACCAACGATTTTTGCGGTACCCGGCACAAACCCAAGAATCACCATGGCAATTATAGCAGTAATCAAAGGAGCACCGGCATTGGTCAACGGAGATACGACCATGGCCTTGCCATATCTAAATGCGTATACTAGACAAAGAGCGCCGATAGCATTCAGAATTTGAATACCCGCGGTTAGGTATGGCCCATTTGCCCCCCAATTAATCTCCAACGAGAAATCGGTCATAAAAAGGGCAATCGGAATAATAAGAAGACCCGTTACCATCATATAAAAAAAAATACTTTCTGCATTCATTCTGGCATTGGCAAATTTCATAAAATAGGCCTGCAGACCCCAAGCCATCAATACCAAAACCGCAAGTATAAACCATGAAACCCCTTCGCCCCCATCGCTTACCGAACCTGTTGAATACTCAAACAACGGAAGCGCAATCAAGGCAAGAACAATACCCAAAGTGCCTTTTTTTCCCGTTCGTTCCTTTAAAAAGAAATATGAGAGTATAACCGTTATAATAGGGGAAAGAGAGATTATAGGAAAAATAAGGTATGTGGGACCCACCGTTACGGCATGAAAAAGAATCATTTGTCCGCCAGCTCCTAAAAACCCAATCAAACAACCATAAAAAATAGACTTCTTGTCATATTGCAATTTCCAATTAATGCGATACATCACAAATATAGCAGGAGGTATCATGGTTAAGGCCCAAACACAATATATCAAGGTTTCCGGAAATCCGTTCTCTGCCGGAAGCCCGGTAAAAGCCCCCCATACACCCCAAAAGACAGTGGCTACTAGAGCATAAACAAGCCATGGTTTTAATTTCATATAATTATTTATTTATAGTACTACATATAATTTTAGAGCCAATGAACCCTTTGCATCTGATTTTACAAGAACAAGGCTAGGTCATACTTACTCAAAATCATCATGTCAAAAATCAAAAGATTTCATATTTGATAAATATATGAAACTATATTATCTTTCAAAAACTTATTATAAGTATATTTTACCCTCATCGAAAGCAATGAATAGTATAATCCGAAGAAAAGTGAAACAAACCAACTACGGGAACTGTAATTCGAAAGCATTGAATCAGGATCATTATTTTTATACCAAACCTGAGGTGTTTTGACCAAAAAGAACTAGTTTCAGCTGCTTGAGAGCAGTTCTTTCGAACTGCAAATATTGAAATTAAAAAACACCATAGCACATCACAAAGAGCACAAGCTTTTTCTATACGGTAGTAAAACATTTATTTACAAATAATAACTTTATGAAAGAATTTAATAAGACCTTGAAAGTTATATTTATTGATTATTTTTGAAATCGCTTTAATACCATCTTGGTCTTTATTTTTAGTTTGACCGTTTCGAATTAGTTCTAGTAGCATATATAAGTTCTGTACATCATTTTTATGGGTAGCGATTTAAAATAAGTCTCAAATCCAAGGTTTCAGCTGCTATAATGGCACTTTACAAGGATCTCGAGAGCTAGGGTGATGGTTTCACCTTTTCTAAAAAGCAATGAACAACTACTTGACCAATTCGACCTAATCGATTAAAATGACCTCTGGGTAAGCAAAAATGTAAAATGAAGTAAGTTTATAACATGAAGGTATTTGATGTTTTAGTAGTCGGCGAATTGAATGTAGACCTCATTCTGAACAAAATACAAGGTTTTCCGGAAATCGGAAAAGAGATTGTATCCGAAGAATTGAATATTACTTTAGGTAGCAGTTCCGCAATTTTCGCAAGTAATTTGAGTGCATTGGGTACCAAAGTTGCTTTTTTAGGTAAAATAGGAAATGACAGCTTCTCGAAGCTCGTTAAAACCTCCCTTGAAAACAAAAAAGTGGATACTGGTTTTATTATTAGCTCCGACCACTATAAAACAGGCTTAACCGTTGTGATGAACTACGGAATGGATCGTGCGAACGTCACGTTTCCTGGTGCCATGGAATATCTGACCGAAAAAGACATTAGCGATACGGTTTTAAGCCAGGCTAAACATTTACATTTAAGCTCGATTTTTTTTCAGACTGGGCTTAAGAAAGATGTTAGCAAATTATTTAAAAGGGCAAAAAAATTAGGCCTCACTACATCAATGGACCCCCAATGGGATCCAGCGGAAAAATGGGATTTGAATATCTTGGAATTGCTTCCGTACGTCGACATATTCTTGCCTAACGCTCAGGAATTTAAATACATAACCAATAGTACAAATCTAAGATCTGGCCTAGAAAAAATAAAATCCTTTGCCAAAACCATTGTCATCAAAAATGGTGAAAATGGTGCGCAGCTATGGCATCAAGAAAGCTTACTTACAAAACCTGCTTTTTTAAATAAAAATGTGACCGATTGTATTGGTGCCGGTGATAGTTTTGATGCTGGGTTCATAAGTGAATTCCTAAAAGGAAAGAATCTAGAACGCTGCCTAGAAGTAGGTAATATCATGGGAGCCATTAACACCACAGCCTCAGGAGGCACTACAGCTTTTGAGAATATTAGAAGCATAAAAGAAATCGCAGCAACTAAATTTTTATTCGACCTATAACTCATGAAACTACAACAAAAACTCGCTTCTAATAAAGTACATGGCAAGGCCTTATTAGCTACTAATTTTTACAACTTTGAAACCTTGTCCGCAGTACTGGTGGCAGCCAAGAACACTGATTCGGAGATTATCTTGCAATTATCGGAAAGCTCAATAAAATATATGGGACTTAGCGTGGCAAAAGCACTAGCAACAAGTGCGATTGAGCAATATGGCGTTACAGCTTGGCTACATTTAGATCACGGTCAGAACATTAGCTTAGTAAAAGAATGTATTGATGCAGGCTTTGATTCGGTCATGATCGATGCCAGTGAGAAGCCCTTTGAAGAAAATGTGAGAATTACAGCTGAAATCGTAAGATATGCCAAAAACTACGATATAAATGTGGAGGCAGAACTGGGGTATATTTCTAAACTAGGCCAGGATCAAAAAATGATCTATACACGACCCGATGAGGCAAAACGTTTCGTAGAAGCCACAGGAATCAATGCCTTGGCTATAGCGGTAGGGTCGGCCCACGGGTTTTATAAGGAAGCACCTAAACTACAGCTAGACTTAATACAGGAAATAAACGCGGTTACAGAAGCGGCACTCGTATTACACGGTAGTTCTGGCATTCCTAATGATCAATTACAAGCAGCGGTCCAAAACGGGATTACCAAGATTAACCTGGCTACGGAAATTAAAAACATCTTTATGAAAAGCTTACAAGCAGAACTTAAATCAACCGATAACATTGATCTAAGAGAGGTTTTTCCGAAGGCAACAACAAAAGCAAGAAGCTTGGTCGAAAACAAACTCAATATTATAAATTTCAAATAACCTTCTATGCGCAATCAAATACTCCTTACCCTTTTAGCATGCAGTAGTTTTTTTGTTTCCGTAGCCCAAGAAGACATTCTTTTAAAAGATTATGATCCGATCTCTATCTACAAAACACCAAGGACCATCATTGAAAAGGCAAAGTTTCCTGTCATCGATATGCATTCACACCCCTATCCTACTTCCGAAAAAGAAATTGAAGAATGGATCCGAACCATGGACGTTTCAGGAATAGAAAAAACAATTCTTCTTACCTACCGGACAGGAAAGGTTTTTGATAGCATCTACAACCTCTATTCGAAATATGAAAAACGCTTTGATGTATGGTGCGGATTTGATTATACGGGCTATAAGAATGCCGGCTGGAGCGCGAAAGCCATAAAAGAACTCGAAAGATGTTTTGAAGTAGGTGCGAAAGGTGTTGGAGAACTAGGAGACAAGGGAGCGGGCCTATTTTATTCTAGTCCTACCCCAGCCTTTGGAATGCATATTGATGATGAACGAATGAAACCCCTTCTAAAAAGATGTGGAGAATTAGGCATGCCCATAAATATTCATGTTGCAGAACCCTACTGGATGTATGAAAAGATCGATATTCATAATGATGGGTTGATGAATGCAAGCAAATGGAAAATAGATACCGCCAAAGAGAATTTATTACTACACTCACAACTTATACATACTTTGGAAAATGCAGTAAGAGAGCACCCTGAGACCACCTTTATCGCCAGTCATTTTGCCAATTGCAGCTATGACCTAAGCATTATAGGTAGGCTTTTGGAGACCTACCCAAATCTATATGCCGATATTTCAGCTCGATATGCCGAAACTGCCCCCGTACCCAGATATACCAAGGAATTTTATCAAAAACATCAAGACAAACTGCTTTATGGCACCGACATGGGCCTTGAACCCTCTATGTACAAAGTCACTTTTAGAATACTCGAAACAGAGGATGAACATTTTTATGAGAAATCACTTTTCAGTTACCACTGGGCCCTACACGGACTAGGGCTGCCCGATGACGTTCTAAATAAATTATATTACGAAAATGCCAAAAAAATCATCGATTAAACTCCTCTGCAATCTTAGCTGGCTGAGCTAAATGATATACGCTTAGGTGATTTTTGAAATCTGAAATACACGTGAAGGCATAGTATACTCCTAGGACGAGATAAAAACCCAAAAACGATTCGGCCCGCTACCCTTATTTAAGATTCTACCTATTTCACTCAGCACAACTGAAATCTTCAAAAAAATTGGAAATTACAGCCCTTGAACTAACTTCTAATCAAGTTGGTCATAAAGATTTTTTCTGTGTTAGAAGGTTTCCGACTACATCCATAACTCCAACATATAGCAGTAAAAACCAATATATTAAGGAAAATAAGAAGCTAACATACCGTATAAATACCGATGAAGTGTATACTAATCTCGACTACATTTTCTCACAAAAATATTTTGATGAAGGCAGGCTCTAGGAATACCACAAAATCCTTATAGTTAACAACACTTTTTTTTATTCTATAAAAAAATAGTATGAAGAAGATAGGATTTGTACGTAGGCATATGACATTTTACATGTTATTAATAGGGCTATATACCCTAGCCCAACAAAATATTTTTACTGGAACAACCTCTATGTCCTATAGCAATTCAAGATCGTATACGTGGAATGTTCTGTTGATTTCCATAAATTTTCAATCTCCTTCCTCTTCAGGGGCAATACTAGATTTTAATTTTGCAATGCAAAATTAAAATCTAGTATTAGTTCCTGGTGGCGGTGGACCTTCTGCCGGTATGATGGCAAGCCCTTATGTAAACAACAGACTAATTTGGAATGCGAAATCTCCCGATGATGGCAACGTAGAATACGGAGATATTAGAATCTTCGCGGGCACACTTGAGTGGACTCGGCGTACTACCAAAAAAAGGTTTTTCCAGTAAGGAGATCCAGCGCCAACTTGGGTCGAAGCGCTACGGGCCTGTCTGGGCAATCGTCCACAAGCTTCGCAAGGCAATGGGACAGCGTGACGACCGCTATACCCTTGAGGGTATGATAGAGGCTGACGGGGAATATTTTACAATAGAGGTATCCGCTCAATCCACTTTGGGCTTGTTTTTGGCTATTCACAATCCTTGATTCGCACTAGTCAAAATTAAAAGATTAGGTAAATATCACCTAAGAAAAATCTAAGTACATAACAAAAATTGAGTTATATCTATATCCATTGGTTTCAGGACATTCAGTAGGCAATTGGCAATATAATCGAGTCGATATTTGAACATCGTTCTTGCCCTTCTGCCGTGTTTCTTGATTTGTATCGGCCTTAGGCTCTGATGCAAGTATATACCGACCTTGTAGCACCACCATACGAAGGCTATCATGATCAATAGCACGAGCTTTTCGATGCGCACGAGATCGGTGAGATGTGTTTTTTCGATATCGAACCCGCTGGACTTCATGGCCTTGAAACACATCTCTATCTGCCACCTCTGGGCATGGCCTTCCCTGGCCTCTTGCGGTCTATTGAAGGAAATAATGATCAGGAAGCTCCCCCTTTTAAAGCTTGCACCCCGAGAGATAGCAAGACTACCCATTAATCGAGACTATTTTATCATAATGCCTGTACTGACCCGCTCTTAGGTCGTTGAACAGCCTAGATACCTTTATTTCCCTTCCCTTTCGGGGCAGGAACACCTTGAAGTTGTTACGGATGCGTATATGGTACCTGATTCCTTCCCGGTTCAAATAGGCAATCCATTTCTCCCCCACGAACTCCCTGTCCGCCACAAGGCATTCTATGCATTGTTTTCCGAACAGACCTACAAAACGCTCGATAAGGTCTATTCGTTCTTGGCTGTTGGAGTCCCCCCTCTTGTCCAGCATCATGGTAAAGAGCAACGGGAAGGCCACTCCCAGGTATACAACGCCCAACATGAGGATATTGATGTCCGTTTGCCCAAACTTCCAGTTGGTACGGTCGATCGTCAGCTTTACCTTGTCCCGTTTTGGCAATAGGCAGAGACCAGTCTAGATATCATATCCCCGTCCACGGCATAATCCACAATGAAACATTGGATGCGCCGAAGGGACGAATCCGACCGGGCCGAGGAGTCGAAGGCACGAAGGTGACCGTCTACATCTTGCAAAGCGAACATATGAACATCGAAATGAGTTTTACCCTGGCCAAGTTGATCTTTCCCTTGAAATGTGTATCGAGAATCGCTGTCAATTCAATATTTTTAACACAGAAATTGATTTTTTTATTATAAAAATAGGTCGAATTATCTTTTTAAGACACTGAATATAAATACTTTATCATAATATTTTAACATTTAGTCCATTGGTTTTTAATAGATTAAATTTTTGTCATCTACTAAGAATAAAAATATGAAGTATATTCGAACTGATTTAGGTAAACCCTCTAGCGAGTTCTGCGATTTTTATAGATCCACAAGTAAAAAAGTGAATATTTAGTACTCGCCTTAAGGAAATTCAAAAAAGAAACGGCAAGTTTTATGAGGCTGTACTAGAATGATTCTTCATAAGTAGAAGGTTTGGCCAGTAGACTGCAAATCATTGACATGCCTTACAGGGTATTGATCACGATGGGAATAATCCTACGGCGTGGGTATTTGAATTTTATATGTGGCCAGCTTACATTATTATATTGATTTACCATTTTAATTATGTAGGAAATATAATTGTAACTATAAAAATGGTTGGTTGTTGAACGACGGCCTATTATATTTAATTCATGTCACAACATAATTAGTATTAATCCGTCAACGGGTAAAAAGCCTAAAAACATGGGGAAAGTCATAAATAAGATTTTAAGCTTGAGAGAATTTGATTTTTTTTTCAATCGCTTATATTCTCCACTGTGCCTCTTTGCTAATACGTATGTTAATGATGTAAAAGACTCCGAAGATATCGTTCAGGACGTTTTTATAAAAGTGTGGGAAAAGAAAATTTTTTTTGAAAACCAAAAC
>JASFYU010000044.1:0-6814 GCA_045046905.1 Flavobacteriaceae bacterium
ACATTGATCCAATTCCAATTAAATACCAAAATCTTTTTCCTCGACATGATAGATAAAGGATTGATTGGATTCTTTGAACAATCGAATTTCAGTAGTTTTCATCAAATCGCTATAAAAATATTGATACTATTCTTCACGTTTTAATTAAAAATAGTACACTTATAACGCTAAATATAATTATTTGTATTAGAAAACCAAGTTTTGGTATCATAAAACCTAAAGAGATAAAGATAAATTTGACAAAACAAATTATATCATAAGTTCATATTTAGACAAAAAATAGTGTTTCCCTTTTAATCTATAGAATTCCTCTAGGCTCTGCCTCGGGCACTTGAACAATCCATGTAAGTGATTCCTTAGAATTGGAGTAAAGACATTATTGTATTACCATCAAATCAGGAATTTATTTATAAATTCATTTATTAAAATCACAAAATCTAAAGAATTTTTGAAAAACAAGTTATAATTTACATACATTAAACTCCTATGAAAAAAATAAAGATTACTCATCCCCAGCGAAATCCTGATTTTGTAACGGGGGCCTATTCAGATGGCGTGGCGTATAACGGAATGCTTTTCTTAAGTGGTCAGGCATCTGTAGATTTCGCAGCAAGTAAATTCATTCTTGGTACTGTTGAAGAGGAGACCAAAAGAACATTAGACAATATTAAAGCAATCGTAGAAACAGCCGGGGGCACAATGGAAGATGCCTTAAAAAGCACAGTACACCTCAAGGATATTGCCGATTTTGATAAGTTCAACGCAGTTTACGCTACTTATTTTCCCGGAATAAAACCGGCTCGAACCACAGTTCAGTCAGTACTTGGTGAAAATATAAAAGTAGAAATTGACATTGTTTTTAAATTTCCCAAAGGCTGATGCTTTCTAGTAAAAAGGTCAACTTATACTAGGGTCTTACAATTTTGGAAAATGAAACCGCTTCACATACCTGAGAAATTTTTAATTAGAAACCGTAAAATAACTATTTGAACATGCAGGAGATAAAAATGCAACTCAATCACGAAAAATCCGCGGCCTTGCTCGAGCGTTCCAAAAAGGTATTGGCAGGTGGCGTTTCTTCTGAATTTCGGAAGTTCGAACATCCCCATGCCCTGTTTTATAATCATGCAGAGGGCGTTTATATCTATGACGTGGACGGTAATAAATATCTCGATTTTACGCTGAGTCAAGGCCCGATGATAGTTGGCCATTCCCATCCACATGTTCTAAAAAGGATACGAGAATATTCTGAAAAAGGGCAACTTTTTGCAGGGCAGCATATATTAGAGGTAGAATTGGCAGAGAAATTGAATAAACACATTCCTTCCGCAGAATTAATGAGGTTTTGCCTCGATGGTTCGACAGCTGTACAAACAGCTCTGCGCGTTGCTCGGGCAAAGACTGGCCGTAATAAATTTATACGTTTCGAAGGCCATTATCATGGTTGGTTAGACAATGTTTCATGGGGGTTGACTTTAGATAAAGAGAAAATGGGTACAAGAGAAACCCCCACTCCACTGCCCTGGACTTCAGGAATCGCCGAAGGTTCGAACCACGAATTCATCATACTCCCTTGGAACGATTTAGAACTGGTCAAAAAGGTCATGAAAGAAAACCACAATGAGGTTGCGGCCATTATTACCGAACCCATAATGTGTAATAGTGGGTGTATTTTACCGGAGGAAGGCTTTCTGCAAGGTTTGCGCAATATCTGCACCCAATACAGTTCTGCCCTAATTTTCGATGAAGTCATTACCGGTTTTAGAACCGGATTGGGAGGTGCTCAAAAATACTACGGCATTACTCCTGACCTTTCAATTTTCGCAAAGGCATTGGCAAGCGGTCATCCCATTTCGGCAATTGTAGGTAGAAAAGAATGGATGCAGATGGTAGCCGAAGGAAAGGTAATTCATGCAGGTACGATGAACTCTGCCTGCGCGCTTATAGCAGCCGCATTAGGAACCATTGAAGTTTTGGAACAAGAAGGCACCTATGACCGCATTTACGCCCTGGGACATCGATTGATGGAAGGTTTACGAAAGGTTGCAAAAGAAACGGATCAAAACCTTTTGGTCCAAGGGTTGGGCCCTATGTTCCATACCGGCTTTTCAAACGCAACTAAAGTAAAGGAGTTCCGGGATCTAGATGCTTATGAGCAGCCCAAATCGAAATTGTTTGTTCAAGGCATGCAACAACGAGGCATTCGAATTATTGGAAGAGGCCTATGGTATATCAGTGCCGTTCATGAAGAAAAGCACATAGACCATGCTCTGAAAATGGCAAGGGAAACTCTATTAGAATTGAAATAGAAAATTCTAAAAAAATGCAAATTATATATCTCAATAAAATCGTGCGCCTATGGAACTAAAAAATAACTCGACGGTTGGCATAGTTGGTCTTGGCCTAATGGGCAGTAGCATTACGGCGGCTTTATTGATAAACGGTCAAAAAGTTGTGGCCGTTGCACCGGTAGTATCCGATATAGACAAAGCCGCACCCGATCGCATTAGGCATTATTTAGAGGAATGTCTCCGAGAAGGGCTGACCACAAAAACACCTGATGAACTTTTAGCGAATATTACCTACACTTCAGATTACGATCAGCTCATAAATTGTTGGTTGGTCATGGAATGTGTTATTGAAAACCTAGCGATAAAACAAGAGGTCTATAAAAAAATAGAAGCGTGCGTCTCGGATGAAGTAATTATAACTTCGAACACTTCGGCAATACCCATAAGTATGTTGCAAAACCATTGCAAGGTGCCGGAACGTTTTTTTGGAATGCACTGGGCCGAACCTTCATACACTTCCTATTTTTTAGAAATCATATGCGGAGAAAAAAGTCCGGTCGAAATAGGAGAACAATTATGTGTCATTGCCAAACAATGGGGTAAAGAACCCACATTGGTACGCAAAGATGTTAGGGGCTTTATCACGAACCGAATCATGTACGCCATGTATCGAGAAGCCTTTAACTTGGTAGAAAATGGTTATGCTACGATTGCCGATGTCGATAATGCCTGCAAGAACGATGGCGGCAGATGGATGGCCTTCTGCGGGCTTTTTCGTTATATGGATTTGACAGGTATCAAGGCCTATCACGCAGTGATGAAAGATTTGTTTCCAGAACTGAGCAATCAGAAAACGGTGCCCAAGCTTATCGGCGATATCGTGAAAGCGGATGGCAACGGGACTTCCAATGGAAAAGGTTTTTATGACTACACCCCCGATGAAGCAAAAAAATGGGAAGAGACATTTGAAGAATTCTCTTTCGACCTCCACCGTCTATCAAGTAAATACACTGAGAAAGTCAACAAAATACCTTCAAAAAAAATCAAGAATGAAAACCACACCTAAAGTATCTTTTATAGTTGACGGCCATTTAGACCTTGCCACCAATGCCATGACGCTGAACCGTGATTTGACGAAAACTGTAAACGAGATTCGAGAAAAGGAGCGCAGTTTAGAATGGAAAGATTATCAAGACCGTGGCCAGGGAACGGTAGCATTGCCCGAACTACGTGAAGGAAATGTTGGACTCGTAATAACGACCATGATTTCACGCTATTCTGAAAATGGCAGCCCATTGCATACCATGGCCCTACAAGGGTGGCATTCGCCTCAACAAGCCTATGCGCATGCTCAGTGTCAATTGGCCTGGTACCGCGAAATGGAAGCCTTGGGTGAAATGGTTCAGATAATTACAAAAGATGGGTTAGCATCACATTTTAATATGTGGTCTGAAAATACAGATAGTCTACGAAAAAAACCTATTGGCTATATTCTTGCTCTTGAAGGAGCGGATTCAATAGTTAATCTTGATTATCTACATACCTACTATGAACAAGGACTTCGTTCTATCGGAATTTCACATTTCGGCCCTGGCAGATACGCCGCAGGTACCCATTTCGATGGTAGTGGATTAACTTTAATCGGAAGGGAGCTGTTGAAGGAGATGAATCAACTAGACATTCAATTAGATTTAACGCATCTTACCGATAAGGGCTTTTTCGAGGCACTTGATATTTTTGAAGGCTCTGTTATTGCGAGCCATCAAAATTGTAGAAGTATTGTACCAGGTGAACGCCAATTTTCGGATGATCAAATACGGTGTATCTTAGAAAGAGACGGTATGCTAGGCGGCGCTTTGGATACTTGGATGCTATACCCTGATTTTAAGCTTGGAAAAGGCAATCCCAAAGAACTTGATATTCGTATCGAGCATTTGGTAGACCATTTCGACCATATCTGTCAAATAGCAGGTAACAGTGAGCATATTGGGTTTGGTAGTGATTTGGATGGCCTTTTTGGGTTGGAGCAGACTCCTCACGATATGAATACCATAGCCGACCTTCAGAAATTCGATACTATTCTTATCGATAGAGGATACACCCAAAAAGACAGGGATAATATATTTTCGGATAATTGGATACGAACTTTAAACCGTATTTTAACATAAAAATAAAAACTGTTAGAAAATGACTATAAAATTTTGTAAAACGGCATTTCTAGTTTCGTTAGTTGCCTTTGCTCTTATATCTTGCCAACAAAGCGCTTCAAAAACAGACAGACCAAATTCAGGCCTTAAGATCGGTTATGCCGAAGTAAATTATACCCCAAGGATAGGTCTCGACCTGGTAGGTAATTATCGTGGTGATGATTATGCCTCACGGGGCATTCATGATTCATTATATGGTAAGGCAATAGTAGCGGAGGGTAGCAATGGCGAAAAAACAGCAATTCTTTCTGTGGATATCTGCAATATTCCAGTTGAGTCCATAGATATGATGCGCGAATATGTTCAATCTGCTTCAGACATCAAGGCTGAGAATATTTTTATTCACGCCACGCACACTCATAGTGGACCCAAGTCGAATTTGGAAGCACCAGAAGTAAAGAATTATCTGCAAAAAGCGGCAGATGCCATTCTTGAAGCAAATAAAAACCGAACACCCGCTGAACTTTTTGTTGGACGCACTACTGAAAATAGGGTTTCCCATAACAGAAGGCTAAAAGCAGTAGACGGTACTACTCACATGGTCTGGGAAAAATTCGAACCGGGTTTTATTGAGAAACCTTTAGGTGGAAAAGATCCCGAATTGATTACTGTAACCATAGAACAAAATGGAGAGATTACCGGTGCCTTGGTTAATTTCGGGTGCCACCCGACCACGCTTACCGGAAATAATTGGCTGTATTCAGCTGATTACCCTGGCTACTTGACAGAATCAATTCAAAAAGTAAAAGGAGAAGATTTCGGAGTGCTTTTTCTGAATGCACCTTCAGGAAATATTACCCAAGTGGATCATGAAGTAGGGTTTTTAGATACCTACCAAGAATGTCAACGAATAGGATACCTGTTGGGCGTGGCCGCCTTAGAGGCAATGAGAAATTCTGAACCAGCTTCTGGAAATGGAAGCATAAAAATTTCGAGGGAAGAGGTGCCAATTAAAAAAATGACCATTACAGACGAACAATATGAATGGGCAAAAACGGTAATGAAAAGAGTAGAAAAAGAAGGGATGCCCGAATTACAGCCCGATGGCATTCCGGAGGAGTTATATGCAAAATGGTGGGTCGATATGTACGATGTTCAAGATGAAATAGATAATCTCGAAGTAATGGTAATTCAAATCGGCAATGTGGCTATTGTCGGTCTTCCAGGAGAAATGTTCAATGAATTTGGTATTTATATCAAAGAAAATTCTCCTTATAAAAATACGTTGGTGGTTGGTTTGGCCAATGGCGATTACAATTATTTCCCCACTGAAATCTCATTTAGTCAAGGGCCTGAAGGTTATAGGCCAATGATTAAAGGGTATGAGACTACTCCTGGAACGACATCTTATGATAAAGGCTCGGGTGAAAAATTGGCGGCATCTGCGGTTGCTCAATTGAAGGTATTATTTGCTGAAAAATAGATTGTATAAAGATTCAGGTCTGTTTTTAGTAATGTAGTCATAATCTGAGTTCGACCTAAACTGTAAACAAATCTTAGGTCATAATAATGTTCATAGAAGCGATAGGAGAAACCAACACCCACTTTAAGCACTTTATTGTATATTTTTTCATTTGAAAAAGCTACTGAAAACACTTCCTTTTTATCACTATATTCTTCGGTTTTCAAAAATGATGTTGACCTTTACCTGTTCTTACTGAATAGTAGTATTGCTGTGTTCTATCAAAATTTTTCTTTGAAAAAACTTCTTGACCAATACTTCTTTCAGGATTGAAATTTATTGGTCTCAAAATAAGTTAAAACTATGCACTTTAGTGCATCTCGCTTTAGCTTCTAAAAAGACTTACTTTTACTATTATGACAGAACAAAGGGTAAATGGCCATACTGTTTCTAGGTTGAGTGTTCATATAGTATGGAGTACTAAATATAGGTATCCGGTTCTTTTGGGTGATATTCAAAAGCGTTGCCGTTGTGTGCTTATCGAGGTATGTGATGCTGAGGGCGTACAAATTTTGAAAGGAGTTGTTAGTAAAGACCACATACATATGCATTTGGAATACCGTCCTTCTCAGGATATCAGTAGTTTGGTCAAGAAATTAAAAGGTAGGAGTTCGAGAAAACTTCAACAAGAATTTCCTAAACTGAATAAAAAATATTGGGGTCGTCACTTTTGGGCAATAGGTTTTGGATGTTGGAGTACTGGAAATATTACGGATAAGATGGTGAATGAGTATTTGGAACATCATCGCAAGTCAGGTAATGATACTGATGCATTTATATTAGAGTAACCTTAGATGTTGCTAACTTTAGTTGGATTTAAAAACCTATGGCACTTTAGTCCATAGTGGTTTAGT
>JASFYU010000045.1:0-14162 GCA_045046905.1 Flavobacteriaceae bacterium
TAGGCTTGCCTCGAAATGAAAAATGTTTTTTCGGAAGCATAGCTCGTACCCTTGGTCGAGCTTGTTGATTCATACATTTGGGTGTAATCTTCGATTAAAAAAATTCATGTTCGTTTCATATATCCAAAATTAAGAGATTGTAGGGAAACAAAGTAAGGTAATCTTGATTTGAATTCTTAGTGTCCTAATTAAACCATACCGCATAGCGTTGTCTTCGTAGTTCTAGTGCCAGTATTTTTTCCATTTTTAGGGCTTCTGTCCTTGTGGCCATGGGGGCTATATGATTGTAAAGGCTAGCGCGGAGGTACATGCCATATTTTTCCACAATATTAGATGATAATTTATGACCTTTTTTGTTGATATACCCTGTCTTATGTTGCTCAAAACGTTCTTTGGGCGTCTTGCTGGTCATACCTACATACAGGCACTGTAATACCCCGTTAAACTGTGGGTTGGCTTCACGAAACCGTCTATTTTCAGTAAATACCCGTTTTGATAATTCGATGACATAGACATGGTATTGTGTTTTGGCCATTTTTGTTTTTCTGTAACTTTTCTATGTATACTGGTAATGGTCAGAGACCTGAGCAAGGTTTATAAATATAATCTCTCATTGAGTGTTTAACCTACCTGCGGTAGGCAGGCTTGCCTCGAAATGAAAAATGTTTTTTCCGCAAGCATAGCTCGTACCCTTGGGTCGAGCTTGTTGATTTCAGTCTTCCCACTCCGTATGAAATATGCCTTCTCGATCCAGGCGTTCATAGGTATGTGATCCAAAATAGTCACGTTGTGCCTGTATCAGATTTAGGGGCAGGCGGGCTGAGGTATAGGCATCAAAATAGGTCAGGGAGTTAGAGAGACTCGGTAGGGGAATACCATTCTTGGCGCCGTATGCCACCAAGGTTCGAGCAGCGCCTACTGTACCTTGTATTTTTTCAACAAAAGTAGGTGAGAGTAATAGATTAGCAAGGGTACTATCAGTCTCGAAGGCTTTGGTAATATCGGCCAAGAGTCTCGCACGAATAATGCAGCCTGCTCGCCATATTTTGGCGATGACAGTGATATCTAATTCATAACCGTATTCTTTTGAGGCATCGGCCAATTGGTGTAAGCCCTGGGCATAGGTAATGATAAAGGAAAAATAAAGAGCTTCTTCGGCCATTTTTTCCAAGGCCGTCTTATCTAGCAGCTCAACTTTGGGGCGATCATATAATATGTCTGCCTGTATACGTTCTTCCTTTAGGGCTGAGATTTCACGCATGCTTACGGCAATATCGATTGAGGGTATCGGAATACCGAGATCCATGGCATTCTGAGACGTCCATTTTCCGGTGCCTTTTTGCTTGGCCTTGTCCAATATCTGATCAATTAAATGGCCATCGCCCAAATCGTCTTTTTGATCAAGAATTTCGGAGGTGATTTCAACTAAAAAAGATTGTAATCTACCTTTATTCCATTTCGCAAAGCTCTTATGTAACTCGTTATTGGTATAACCGCCTCCCTTTTTAAGTAGGTCATAGATTTCGGAGGTCAATTGCATCAGTCCGTATTCGATACCATTATGAACCATTTTGACATAGTTGCCGGCCGATTTTGGACCTAGATAAGCCACACAGGGTTCTCCCTCGTATTTAGCGGCTACGGCCTCAAAAACAGCTTTTACATGGGCGTAGGCTTCTCTGTTTCCGCCGGGCATGATACTCGGCCCTAGGCGTGCGCCCTTGGCACCACCGGAAACCCCAGCGCCAAAAAAATGGATTCCTTTTTTCTGTAAATAAGCTTCGCGATGGTCGGTATCTGTAAAAAAAGAATTTCCACCGTCAATAATAATATCTCCGGGTTCAATATGGGGCAATACGCTTTCTATTACGGTATCTACAATTTTTCCGGCAGGAACCAGCATCATTATTTTTCTTGGTCGATCTAATGATTGTATAAAAATGCCAATATCGGTGGTAGCATTTACTTTTGCCAAATCGCTTCCTTCTTCTTTTAAGGCATCAACTTTTTCTGCATCCAAATCATATCCAAAGGCAGAAAAACCATTATCCGCAACATTGAGAATAAAATTACGTCCCATGACGCCTAGGCCTATAAGTCCAAAATCATATTTCTGTTCCATGTTTTTTGAGATATCTAGGTGATTTTATGAAAGGAATCAAAAATAATTGAAATTATTCAGTTTTAATCAGATTACACTTGGAAACTCGGATAGGTTGGCTATATTTAAATGCCTTATTGAGGGTTTAATCATAAAGAATTCCCCTAGGCCTGCCTCATTCTGATGGCTATCGGAATAAAAAATGTTTTTTCGAAAGCATAGCTCGTGCCCTTTGGTCGAGGATGTTGATTCAAAGTAATTACTAAAAGTAGATGAATAAAACAGAAAATCAAATGCTGGTTATTTTTGGTGCCTCGGGCGATTTGACGGCGCGAAAATTAGTTCCTGCACTATACAATTTATATAAAACCGGCCATTTACCTGATAACTTTGTTGTATTAGGAGTAAGCAGAAGTAATCTGACCGATACTGAGTTTCGAAAAAAAGTAGTGGACGAAAGCAAGTATTTGAAAGAAAAATTAAAGGGTGAGGACCATGATTTTGTACAGAAGTTTTCTGACAAACTTTTTTATCAGGATCTGGGAGAAAAATACGATATCGATTATACGCATCTAGAAAAGCGAATTTCTGACCTTAATTCGAAATACAAGACTGATAATAATTGTATTTTTTATCTTTCTACACCTCCAAACTTATACGAGATTATTGCCAGAAACCTTTCTGAGAAGTCTCTTAATGACGAGCGTAAGGGATGGAAACGTTTGATTGTAGAAAAACCCTTCGGTTATGATTTGGAAAGTGCTAAAAAATTAAATAGGGGCTTGCAACAGTATTTTAAAGAATCTCAAATCTATAGAATAGACCATTATTTGGGTAAGGAGACGGTACAAAATTTATTGGTGACTCGTTTTGCCAATAGTATTTTCGAACCCCTTTGGAACCGCAACTATATTCATCATGTTGAGATTACCAATGCCGAAAGTGTGGGTGTCGAAAAGCGGGGTGGGTATTATGACAAGTCGGGTGCGCTACGTGATATGTTTCAAAACCATCTGTTACAAATAGTTTCATTGATAGTCATGGAACCTCCTATTGGTTCAAAAGCAGATGAAATTAGAGATGAAAAGGTAAAGGCCTTAAAATCACTGCGTATTATGAGAGAAGCGAAAACCCTTTATGAAAATACTATTCGGGCGCAGTATGTAGGTTCAGTTATTAATAATGAAAAAATAAAAGGGTATCGTGAAGAGGAGGGTGTTGATCCTGAGTCAACCACAGAGACCTATGCTGCGATTAAATTTTATGTCGATAATTGGCGCTGGTCGGGTGTTCCTTTTTATGTGCGTACGGCAAAGCGTATGCCCACTAAGGTTACTGAGGTGGTCATTCATTTTAAAGCACCACATCATCATATTTTTGATAATAAAGATATTAGTAATAAGGAGAATAAGTTGATTATACGTATTCAGCCTGATGAGGGTATTCTTATAAAATTCGGGGTAAAAGTACCCGGACAAGGTTTTAAAGTAGAGCGTGCCAATATGGATTTCTATTATTCGAGTCTGATTGAAAAGAGGGTTATGGATGCGTATGAAAGATTATTGCTAGATGCCATGCAGGGTGATGCTACCTTATATGCCAGAGCTGATGAGGTAGAGGCCGCTTGGGAATTTGTAGATCCCATTTTGGACTATTGGAAAAATGGTAAAGATGTTATGTACGGGTATTCTGCAGGAGTATGGGGCCCCGAGAATGCCGATAATTTGATTGATGGTATTGGTATGTGGCGAAACCCTAGTGAGAGTTTGGCCGAAGATCCCGGATACTGCGTTATTTGTTGACCCACCAGTGGGTTAATCTCACCAGTGGGTATAGTACCCTAGCTTTCATCGAATTAATATGTTCTGTCCTCATTCATACCCCGTATGCCTGCCTCGCCGTCAGGCAGGCTTGTATCGAGGTAGTTGATTAGCGGGGCGATGGCCATAAACTCAGATAGTCCTCGTCGCCCTCAGCCAAGTAAAACAATTTCTAGATTTATATATATTAGATGCAATTAAAAATTTACGATACAAAACAAGAAGTCGCCGAAGCTTTCGCAATCTATTTGGCAGGTTTTATAGCATCGCGGAAAAAAGTACATATCGCCCTGTCGGGTGGTAGCACCCCAAAAATTGTTTTTGACGAATTGGCGGCATTTTATACCGATAAAATCGATTGGCGCAAGGTACATTTTTATTGGGGCGATGAACGCTGTGTGTCACCCGATGATGTTGATAGCAATTACAAGATGACCCTAGAACACCTATTGTCAAAAATTAATGTTCTTGAAGCTAATATTCATAGAATAATAGGGGAGAACCCTCCTCAATATGAGGCGGAGCGGTATTCGGATCTGTTAGATAAAGAATTGCCCCGCTCGAATAAGATCCCGCGTTTTGACCTTGTGATTTTAGGAATGGGCGATGACGGGCATACCGCATCTATTTTTCCGAATGAGATTAAACTGTGGTATTCGGAGAATAATTGTGAGGTGGCCACCCACCCAGATTCTGGTCAAAAACGGGTGAGTCTTAGCGGTGGTGTAATCAACAATGCAGAGGCCGTGGTGTTTTTGGTAACGGGTGAAAGCAAGGCCGAAAAGGTAAAAGAAATCATTGATAAAGAAGGTGATTATAAGAACTATCCTGCCGCATTGGTAGCAGCTGATTCAGGAAATTTGTTTTGGTTTCTTGATAATGCTGCGGCCACAAGAATTATTTCAAAGCGATCTTAACATTTTCTTTCTTTAAAAGTTCTACATGCGCTTTGGGCTTAAAGTTAGCCTCGTCAAATTTGGTATCGCGGCGAAGGGCGGCTTCCTTTCTGAATTTGCTGCGGGTAAATCTACGAATGCCATGTTCATCTTGTATTAACAGCCCCGGTACAGCTACGCTTTTTCCGTGTTCATCTTTGGCTACCATGGTGAAATAAGAGGAATTGCAATGTCGGTTTTTGCCGGTGATTATGTTTTCGGCTTCAACGCGAACACCAACAACCATTGATGTACACCCGGTATAATTGATTGAAGCTTTTAAAGTGACGAGTTCACCTACTTCAATAGAGTTGAGAAAGTCTACACGGTTTACTGATGCCGTCACACAATACTGCCGCGAGTGTTTTGAAGCACAGGCAAATGCAATTTGATCCATAAGATTTAGAATATGGCCACCATGAATTTTACCCCCAAAATTGGAATGGGAGGGGAGCATTAATTCTGTAATCGAAATCTGTGATTCTGCTGCTGTTTTATATGTTCTCATTATTTTCTTAAATGTGGTGACCGCTCTTTTGTTACATCAGTGATAAAGTATTGTGTGTCGCCCAACCAGAAAAACGTAGCATAACGTTCAGTATAGCTGACTTTGATATATTTCCCTTGATATTCCTTTAGCTTATCGATAATAGCTTTGTCTTTGTCAAGTACAGAAAAGGTGAAAATCTGCGCCCCTGAAATGCCCTGGCTTATTTCACCCTCCCATGTTTTTGCGATGACGCCCTTATGACTAATCTTGATTAATTCACCTGATCGTACTCCTTCGCTATAAGGTATATAATAAATAAAGGCATAATATGCCGCAAGGCCAACGACCAAAACTAATACGGCAATTAACAATATTTTTTTCATAGGATATGTTCAAGTTTAGAATGGAAAAGATAAAAGTACAAAGGGAAAAGGGAAATAGCGAATAGCGAAAAGGGGGAAAAGCGAAAAGGGAAAAAGTCAATGTTAATTGCTCATTGCTCACTGCTAATTGTTCATTGTAAATTGTGTACTTTCCTGATTCGTGTTAACCGTTTTTCGTTTTCTACTAATCACTGTTAATTGCTAATTGCTTACTGTTTATTGTTCACTGCTTACTGTTCACTGCTCATTGTTCACTGTTCCTCCTCCTCTTCCTCCGCACGTTTCAAGAACGCTTCGGGAATGGACTTCTTAGCCTTTGCGCCCATTTTTTTAAGTTTTTCGATACTGGTGATAATATTTCCACGGCCATCGACCAATTTGTTCATCGCCCCTTTGTATTCCTCTTTGGCATCATCCATTTTTTTGCCCACCTTGGTGAGGTCTCCCACAAAGCCTTCGAATTTATCATATAAGGCACCCGCCTGTCTTGCGATTTCGATAGCGTTGCGCTGTTGTTTTTCATTGTTCCACAGGCTATCAATGGTGCGTAAGGTGGCTAATAAAGTTGAAGGGGTTACAATAATAATATTCTGTTCAAAGGCCCTGTTATACAAATTGTTATCATTGTTTATGGCAATGGCAAATGCGGGCTCATTGGGTACAAATAGCAATACAAAATCGGGACTCTCCATGGCGTATAGATCCTCGTATTTTTTGGCCGAAAGTTGATCTACATGCCTACGTAGCGAATTGATATGGTCTTTTAGGAACTTAGCTTTTACTATTTCATCCTCGGCATTTACGTAGCGCTCATAATCGGTCAGGGAGACTTTAGAATCTACTACCATTTTTTTGCCATCAGGTAGGTTGATGATGACATCGGGCAGCACACGACTACCATCTTCTAAAGTGAAACTCTGTTGTACGCTATATTCACGGTCTTTCTCTAGTCCAGATTTTTCCAAAACACGCTCCAAGACCAGTTCGCCCCAATTGCCCTGCATTTTACTATCGCCCTTTAAGGCCTTGGTCAGGTTTTCGGCTTCCTGAGTGATTTTTAGGTTTTGGGTCTGTAGGTTCAATAATTGCTCTTTAAGCGCTGCGTGAATACTAATATTCTCCTTTTGACTTTCCTCTACCTTTTTTTCAAAGAGCTGAATTTTTTCATTTAGAGGGGTCAGAATATTCCGGATGTTCTTTTCATTACGCTCGGTAAATTTCAGGCTCTTTTCCTCCAATATTCTATTGGCCAGATTTTCAAATTCTTTGGTGAATTTTTCCTGTAGCTTTTCTACCTCTGCCTTTTGTTCGCTGTTTTTTAAGTGTAGGTTTTCTAAATCTGCTTCGTAGCGGACAATTTGGTTGCCCAGCTGTTCTTTTTCACCCTGTAAATGGGTTTTGTGCTCTTCAGCATCCATGAGCTTGTTTTCCAAGGTCGATACACTACTTTTTAGTTGTAGTTCACGTTCCTCCAAGGCACTTTGACTCGATTTGGTCTTTAGATTTTGAATATAACTACCCAAAAAATAACCTAGGGCCAAACCTATGGCCCCCATCAAAAGATATAGTAATAACTCGTTCATTGCGTTGTAAAATTCTTAAAAGTAAAGATAAGGGTTTGCGGTTAAATTGGATTGTTGTACAATGCCTTACTTCTCAATTCGAAAAGTCCCGCTCTTCGAATCAAAGGAAACCACATTCGACGGAAAAAGGTTTTCAAAGATTTTTTGTGTGATTAGGTCGGCAGGTTTTCCAAAAGGGTTTTCGGCATTGTCGAGCAGCAATATTGTATCACAGAGTTGTAATGCCATTTCAATTTCATGAGAGGTAAAAACAATGGTTTTATGGGTCTTATGGGCAATTGATTGCAATAATTTTAAGATCTGTACTTTGTGGTAGAGGTCTAGGTGGGTGGTAGGCTCATCTAATAAAATAATGGCGGTATCCTGTGCTAGAGCGCGGGCTATCATCACCCGTTGTAGTTGCCCGTCACTGAGTTCATGACATTTTTTATCTTGTAAAGGGCTTAGTTCGACCATTTCAAGGGCACTTTTTACTTTTGATTTGTCAGCAGCAGACAAAGTACCGATCCAGTTAGTATAGGGCTGTCGACCCAAGGCGACCAATTCGATGACCGTCATATTTTTTGAGGCTATGGGCTCGGTGAGCACCACGCTAATCTCAGTAGCCAATTGCATGGGTTTATGGTCTTGCAATGATTTTTGGTTAAGTAGTATTTCTCCTGATAGTTTGGGTTGTACGTTGGCCAAGCTTCGCAAGAGCGTAGATTTTCCGATACCGTTGATTCCAAGAATAGCGGTCAGCTCTCCTTTATGTATAGAGAAATTAATATGCTTGGCGACTACGGTACTTTCCTTTTTGGATCGGTACCCGATACTCAGGTCTTTTACGGTAAGGGCGATATGTTTTTCTTGACTCTTGATTTTATATGTTTTTTAATATTTCAGCAACACCTTCACTACGATTTAGTCCCTAACACACTAACTTTTAGTTTCTTGTTTCAAGTTCCTAGTTTCAGGTTATTAATCCTTAACCAACTATCTCACTAACTTTTAGTTTCAAGTTCCTAGTTTCAGGTTTCTAACCTTTAACTCCTAACTCCTAACTCCTTGCTCTTAACCCCTAGTTTCGTATTTCCTATTTCGTATTTCCAATTTCCAATTTCCCATTTCGTATTTCAAAAAATCATTTTTCGTTTTCGTACCAGCAACCAAATCACTACTGGTGCTCCAATAATACTGGTAATAGCATTGATTGGCAATAGGTTGACTGAGGCGGGTAATTGGGCAATAGTATCACATAGTAGCATTAATATGGCTCCGTATACCAAAACTGCTGGTGTCAGTACTTTATGATCTGTGGTATCGAAAATTTGGCGTGTCAAATGGGGAACGGCCAGCCCCACAAAGGCAATAGGCCCTGCAAAGGCGGTAGTACCGCCGGCCAATAGGCCCGTCGCGATAATGATGATGTATCTTGATTTTTTTATATCGACGCCCAAACTCCTCGCATAATTCTCTCCTAAGAGCAGTGCATTCAGTGATTTTATTGAAAGAATACTCAAAACAATACCTATTAAAATAATACCCAACAATAGCGATAGTTGTTGCCATGATAGGTTACCCACGCTACCGAAAGACCAATACATAAACTGTTGTAATTTTTCGGCAGAGGTAAAATAGGAGAGTACACTGACTAGGGCTGCTGTAATGCTTCCGAACATAAGTCCGATGATAAGCAAGGCCATAGTGTCTTTCACTTTTGTCGCTACGGCCATGACCGTAAGAAGCACTAGAAAACTTCCGATACTTGCCGCTATAATCAGAGAAATATCACTGATAAGGCCTATAGAAAAGAATCCTGCGAAAGCCGTAGAACCCATAATAAGAAGAGCTACCCCCAGACTGGCGCCAGAGCTAATACCCAAAACAAAAGGCCCGGCCAAGGGGTTACGAAAAAGGGTTTGCATCAATAGGCCACTCAATGCCAAGCCGCTACCGATGAGTATGGCCGTTAAGGCCTTGGGTACTCTATAGTTCCAAATGATATACTGCCATTGCTCATTAGCTATCTGCCCCCCGTAAATGGCGTGTATTGTATCGGAGAAGGGAATAGATACGGATCCCAGACTAACATTAACCGCAAAACAGGCGAATAAGACCAGGAGTAGAACAAGGAAAGATAAGCGATATGTTTTTTTGTCTTTCAATTAATCGAGGGGTTTAAAAAAGAAAAGTTCATGATCCGGTAATAATTCAGGATGAAAAATATGGAGTAGATCTTTCAATACCAAATCGGGGCGTTGTGGTGCCAACTCGTAAAAGAGGAGTCCGCCTGTTGCCCCTTTTTCAATGGCGTTCGAATAAATGGTCTGGTTTTTAAAGGCACTAAATTGTTGGTAATGCCGGTTGCCCTGTTTCATTTCAGTATAGGAAACAAACATAGACGGGTTCAGCCAAAAATCGGCATTTTGGCCTTTGTCGAGTACACTTTCTAAACTGAGGCCAATACCGCCTTTTTCGGGGGTATCTGCCCATAAATAATGAGTATGTGCATCATTGAGGAATTGGGCCATCCAACTTTTTCCTCCGGCGACATGCCATACATCTTTAAAAAGTCCACCAGTTAATACAGTAGGTTTAGTCTTCGCTTTTTTGGCCAAGTTTTTTATAGCGGTATACTCTTTTTCTATCGTCTTGAATATACTATCGGCCAGTACCTCTTTCTGAAAAAAGGGAGCGAAGAACTTGATCCATTCTGCCTTTCCTAATGGGGTATCTTCAATCCAATCGCCATTGTACACCACAGGAATATTTGAGCGTCTTAGGGTCTCATAGGCCTTATTTTGACCATCGATTCCAAAGCCGACCACCACTTCAGGCTTAAGGGCTATCACTATTTCGGTATTGATGGCTTCATTGCGTCCCAGCTCTTTTACCAGGCCAGCATCTATACGTTTTCTCGCCTGTTTTGAGGAGATATATTCGGTTTGCGGAAAGCCTACCAAGCTGTTGATAACGCCCAAGGTTTCGAGGACAGTAATATGGGTTGTAGAAGTAACTACCATTCGCTCAACGGGTATTGAAACTATAGCGTCATAGGCATCTTTGTTCAAGCGTATGGTCGCCATTTTCTCTTTTGGAACTAAGGCATAGGAGAAGGTCTCATCGGAGTTAGGCCAGGGTGAGTTAAGGCTGATAATGGTGATACCCGAAGCTGATTTTTGTATCGTAAACCCTTTGGCATAGGTATTTTCTGTTGATTCGAATGTTTCTGAAGCAATTAAGCGGTCCTTTTTTTCTTGTTTACACGAGAAAAGGAATAGGAGGAATAGCAGGCTTAGGTATTTGTTCAAAATTGAGTTTTAAATGATAGTCAAAAGTAATATTATTTCGTCTTTGGTTCGTAAAGATTAAAAGAGAATGTTTACTTTTGTCCTGAATTTTGGTTTGATGATACGATTCTGAAACAAGTTTAGGATTGTTCTTGTCAATTAAAAGGGAATCCGGTTAAAATCCGGTACTGTTCCCGCAACTGTACGTTTATGCCAAATTTATTTTGGCACCTCATTCATTGAGATGTTGCTTTCTTCAAAACCACTGTGGATACTGAAATAAGTTCAGTATAGATGGGAAGGTGAAGTAACATAAAACAAGTCAGGAGACCTGCCAATTTCATAACCATTTGATTTGACTTTCGGGTAAAGAGTCTTTTAAGGGAATGAACCGTAGAAAATCTATAGTATTTTTAGTAGTGTTACTGGCCACCCTGCCTAGTATTGCCCAAGAGGTAGGTATAACCGTTCTTGATGAGGTGATCCTCAGCGATGTCAGATTGCTACATTTTTCCAATGGAAAAAAAGTAGATGTATTGACAGATTCCATAATTAAGCGTGACGGTACGTCTTTGACAAATTTATTACAGTTCAATTCCAATATTTATTTTAAAGAAAATGGCCTTGGTATGGTCTCTTCTCCTTCGTTTAGGGGTACTACGGCATCACAGACCGCAGTACTATGGAACGGTATAAATATAAATTCTCAGCTTACAGGGCAAATAGATTTTAATACCATAATTCCTCGAAACTATGGGTCTATCAGTATACGTAGTGGTGGTGGCAGCGTTCAATTCGGTAGCGGGGCGATTGGCGGTAGTATTCATTTAGACAATGTTTTTGAGTTTACCGAGCATTTTGAGAATGAACTGATGTTGGGTTTTGGCAGTTTCGATACCAAAAGCATTCAGTATAGTATGTCTTTGGGCTCAGAAAAGACAGCGCTTAATTTGGGGGTGAACTATGTGACATCTGCCAATGACTATACCTATTTGGGTACAGACAAAAAGAATGAAAACGGGGCATTTTCTACTTTTGGCTTGAATGCGAGTCTGGCGCAATATTTATCGGATCATCAACTGCTTAAATTTTATCACACTGTATTTTTGGGTGACCGTGATTTTTCAGGCACTTTGACCTCGGCTTCCAATTCAAAGTATCAGGATGTGAATTCACGAAATTTAGTGGAGTGGAGCAGTTTTGAAGAGAACCGCATTAGTCGATTAAAATTGGCCTATCTCTATGAGAAATACAAATATTTCGCCAATAAAGAAAGTACCGATTTCTCTTTCGGACATACGAACACGGCAATACTCAACTATGATTATAAGAAGCAGTGGAAAAATCTTATGCTCAATGGCATTGCCGATTATACTTCGATTACGGCCAAAGGGAGTTCTATAGGTTCAGCGACTAGAAATACATTGGCGGTTACTTTATTAATGAAACACGAGCTCAGCCATAGGTTTACCTATGGTGCCGATATCAGAAGAGAATTTGGTGCCGATTACAAAAGCCCTCTAGTATTTTCTTTAAACGGAAAATATAGGGCCAGTAAAAGCTATAAGGTTTATGCAAGCGCTTCAAAAAATTATAGGATTCCAACTTTTAATGATATGTATTGGATAGGGGCAGGGGCCAGAGGAAACAAAGATTTACGGCCTGAATCTTCTTTACAAGCTGAAATAGGGCATGTTCTAGAGGGAGAGAAATATAGGTTGCAGCTGACGGGATACTATATAGCATCTGAAGATTTAATACAATGGCGGCCAAATAATAATGGTGAATGGCAACCGGTAAATGTAGCGGAGGCAACTAATTATGGCTTAGAAATTTCACTAAAGTTATCGCAGCAATGGCGAGAACACAAACTGAGCTGGCGTAGTGGGTATGGGTATACAAAGGCTATGAATACTGAAACAGATAAGCTGCTGATGTATGTGCCAAAACACAAGATAACATCGAATTTAGCATATACCTATAAACAGTGGCAGCTCTTCTATCAAGTATTTTACAACGGTAGTGTTTTTATTACATCAGATAATTCAGAAGCCTTACCATCTTATGCGGTATCGAATATAGGGGCGAGTAGAAATTTTAAAACAAAGGGTACATTGAATATCGATGCAGCTGTACAACTCAATAATCTATTTAATGAAAATTATCAAAATGTGGCCTACAGGCCCATGCCCAACAGAAATATTCAAGTAAAATTAACAGTTAAATTTTAAGACGATTAAAAAATGAAAATGAAACAACTATTAGTATTTACTCTAGTGTTAGGCGTATTGGCAGTAAGCTGTACCAAAGATGATGAAGTTGTAACCAAAGAGCCTTTGGGGGTTTATGAGAACGGAATATTGGTGTCTAATGAAGGCCCCTTTAATAATGGTACGGGCACGGTTAGCTTTATTTCGGAGGATTATACCCTTGTCGAAGATGCTATCTACAAGCAGGAGAACAATGAGGATTTGGGGAACATTGTTCAATCTATCGGATTCAATGATGATACGGCCTATATAGTGGTGAACAATTCAAATACAATAAAAGTGGTAAATCGCTATACTTTTACTGCTAAAGCTACCATTTCAGAAGATTTGAACAATCCGAGATTTTTCGCGGTATCTAATGGGAAGGGCTATGTTACCAATTGGGGAGATACGGCTGATGACGCTGATGATTATGTGGCTGTAATTGATTTGACGACCCATACAGTTATTAAAAAAATTGCGGTTGTTCTGGGTCCAGAAGCAATACTGGCCAATGAAAATTTTGTGTATGTCGCACATAAAGGTGCCTGGGGGCAGAACAATAAGGTAACGGTAATCAATACTGCTACTGATGAGGTCTTAAAAACACTCACCGTAGGCGATTTTCCGAATTCTATGCAATGGGATGCTGACGGAAGTTTATGGGTACTGTCTGGCGGTGCGCCAAGCTATACCGGTACCGAGACCATGGGTACACTTTCCAAAATTGATGTGGCTACGAATACGATTGTAAAAACCTTTGATTTTACCGATACCCAGCATCCTGATGCTTTGAGTGTAGAGGGCAATGTGCTTTATTATGCGATGGATAATGGTGTTTATGCCGTTCAGAATAATGCTGACACACTACCCCTAGATACCTATATTGGCGAGGTTTCATTTTATGCGATGACCATTGCCGAAGGAAAACTCTATGGTACCGATGCCAAGGATTATGCAAGCAAGGGCGACCTTTTAATATACGACCTGGCCAGTAAGGAAAAAATAAATACTATAGCCGTAGGCATAATACCCGGAGGCATTTATTTTAATCGCAGGGCGATAGCCCAATAGGGTTTAATTCCCCGAGGCCTGCCCATGACGTCAGGCGGGCTTGCCTCGAAATAAAAAATGTTTTTTCGGAAGCATACCTCGTACCCCTGCCCGTGCCGTTCAGGCGGGCTTAGGTCGAGGTCGTTGATTGTAGGTGTAGAATATCTTTAAGGCAATATCGTTAGTAAGCCAATAATAAGGGTTTCTCAAAACGCTCTTGAATCTTAATTTTTGAATAGTTTTAAGGTCGAATCGTATTTTTTGACATTGAAAAAC
>JASFYU010000046.1:0-8077 GCA_045046905.1 Flavobacteriaceae bacterium
GATTGTATTTGATTTAACAGCCATCTTCCAAGCTGGGATAATAGTATCGTTTGTACTTAAAGTCCGGCCCATCGACCATCCTACGACCTTTCGATGGAAAAGATCGATAATGGCCGTTAAATACATCCAGCCCTGTTTAGTCCGTATATACATAATATCGGACACCCATACCTCATTTGCCCTAGCGACCGTAAAGTCCTGATTTAATATATTGGGGGCTATTGGATAATTATGATCGGAACCTGTGGTAAACCTGAATTTACGCTTTCTTCTGGCAAACAGGTTATTGGCCTTCATTGTCCTGGCTGTCCTAGGCCTTTATACACGATATCCCTTTTTCGAGAGTTCCGCTTTGATCCTCGGTGCCCCGCAACTCCCAAAGCTACCTTCGAAAATATCACGGATGGCCAATGATATGTCCTCGTTCTCCCTGCCCGACCAATTATAATACCCACTTTTACTTATCTCGAACATTCTGCACATCATCCCAACTGGGAATTTAAATTTGTGGTGTTTTATGAACCTATATTTTTCCGGTCGCCCTAGGAGAAGATGGCCATTGCCTTTTTTAGGATATCGCGCTCCAGTTCGGCGTTCCTAAATATTTTCTTCAATTCCGCTATCTCCCGTTGCTCGTCCGTCAGCTTTGGATTTCCCTTTCCCGGAAAACTATTGTTCCCATAATTCCTGGATTCCCTTGGCCAGTGCCTCAATACCGATGAAGGTATATCCAGTTCCCTGCATATCTCCACAACGCTGCCACGGGCATAGCTCAATTCAACAGCCTTTTGTTTTAACTCTACAGTGTAATTCCTTTTTTTTCTTGACATTTTTCAAAGTTGATTTTAAAAGCGAACACGCTCTTAACCTTATGTCCAGTTAAATATAGTAAGTCCAACTTGCCATCGGCGCTCGGTAAGGTCACTTGGATAATTTCGCATATCTTATCGTTTTTATAGTTAAAAATAAAAGGCCCGAAACATTTCCTTGCAATCCAAGTCGCCGCACTCATTTTTTAATTTAATTGCTTAACAGGCTTTTAACAGTTGAATAAAAAAATTCAATTTTTTTTGCCCCTCTTTTCTTTTACGTACGTTATTATAATAACAATCTCTATATGAACAGTTTTGATAAAATCAAGTTACTTTCAAAGAAAGTTGCGAATTCTGCATTTAAAGGAAAAAAATCTTCAGATTTAGGAGAATTTTATGCCCTTACCGAAAATGATAAAAAGCAGATACTTTTTAATATTACCGATGAGAACAAAATTGAAGAACGTTTACAATTCACAAACAAATTAAATAAACAAAAGGCGTGGGAGATCATCAAAATTAGTACAAAGCAAGAGCCTAAGATTAAACCAATGTACTGGCTTTACGCAGCGGCATCTATTGTAGCCTTATTTAGCCTCACGTTTTTTTTAAATAAAGATGATGGGCAGCAAATTGACAAAACAACCATTGTTGATGACAATATCGAAATAGGGACAGATAAGGCAACATTGACTCTAGAAGATGGCTCAGAGATTATACTTGAAAAAGGAACAACTTACAAAACGCCGAACATAAACAGTAATGGTGAAAATATTGTTTATAAAGCTGAAGGAAGCCATGCGACAGAAATTGCTTATAACTATTTAACCATACCAAGAGGAGGACAATTTCATATACAATTTTCGGACGGTACTTCTGTCTGGTTAAATTCCGAATCCCAATTAAAATATCCTGTAACATTTCTTGATGGTGCAACCCGAAAAGTAGAGCTCATATATGGCGAAGCCTATTTCGATGTCTCACCAAGCACAGAACATAAAGGCGCGAAGTTTAAGGTATTCATCCAATCCCAAGAGGTAGAAGTTTTAGGTACTGAATTCAATATAAAGGCTTATAAAGATGAAGCTAATATTTACACCACCTTGGTAGAAGGTGAAGTGGCTGTAAGGACAGCGACTTCACTTGTATTACTTGCGCCTAACCAACAAACAATTCTAAATATTAATACTAATACTATAGAAATTGCTTCCGTTAATGTTTACAATGAGACTTCTTGGAAAAAAGGAGTTTTTAGTTTTGAAGGTAAAACGCTAGAAGAAATCATGAAAGTAGTTGGTAGATGGTATGACGTAAACACAGTTTTTACCAATAAAGACCTTAAAGAAAAGCAATTCGATGGAGTGCTGGAAAAAGAAAAACAAATAATCGACCTTTTAACAATTTTTAAAAACGCAAAAATTATAAATAACTATGAGATAAAAGCCAATACTATTACATTAAAATAGAAAAAAAGGAAATACAAGCTGAACTCTGGAAAAGTCATTGCTCTCATTCCTTTTAAACTATTAATTGATTTACTCACAACTAATAAGCAAATTTATGAAAATTAAATTAAAATCTCCTTTTCCAAAAAGGAAAAGAGTCCAACGTTTTATTATGAGAACGTTTATCTTCCTCTTTTGTGCCACAGCATTTAGTTTTTCTCCTGAAAATGTATTTTCACAGAACGATAAGGTTACAATAGATTCGGATAAAGTAGTAACTGTCGATGAAATTTTCGACCTTATCAGGAAACAGACAAAATATAAGTTCATCTATGAAAACGGGCTTTTTAATAATGCTCCCAAAGTAGAATTGAAAAAAGGCGTAATTCTAGCAAAAAAACTGTTGAAAAAGGGATTAGCCTCTACAGATTACACTTTTGAATTTATCAAAAATAAAACCATTATTATAAGAAGGGAAAATAAAATTACTTTAAAGAGTGTCCAGCAAACTTTCGTAAGAGGTATGATTACAGATGAAAGTGGGGAACCTTTACCTGGGGCAAATGTTATTGAAAAAGGTGTCTCTAATGGAGTACAAAGCGATTTTGATGGCAACTTTGAATTGGAAGTTGCGGGTCCGCAATCTATATTAGTAATCTCCTATATTGGTTTTTTAACGAAAGAGATTCAAGTTAATATACAGACCAATATGGTTGTAGCCCTTGAGGAAAATGTTGCCAAATTGGATGATGTGGTAGTGACTGCGCTTGGAATTAGGCGAAGTGAAAAGGCTTTGTCCTATTCTGTATCACAAGTAAACGGAGATAAATTTACAGAGGCTCGAGAGACCAATATTGCCAATGCCTTAACGGGGAAGATAGCAGGTGTCAATGCTACTGGTCTTGCCGTGGGTCCTGGTGGCTCTAGTCGCGTTCTTATTAGGGGAAACAGCTCTCTTTCAGGTGACAACAATCCTCTTTATGTGGTAAATGGCATGCCAATTGAAAATTCCGTTCCTGGAGGCAGAGGTACTACTAACGGCCGGGGGAGCAACAATAGTGGGATCAATGTTGACCGAGGCGATGGTATTGGCGGTATCAACCCTGATGACATTGAGAGCATAACTGTTCTGAAAGGTGGGGCTGCAGCTGCGCTCTATGGTTCAAGGGCGGCAAATGGAGTTATCCTAATTACCACTAAAAAAGGTTCTGCACGAAGTGGTATAGGAGTAGAATTTAATAGCAATTTTCAACTTTCGACTATTTCGCTCTTTCCGAAATATCAATATGAATATGGAGGAGGTAATAACGGAACTAGACCAAGTACACAGGATGAGGCCATACAATGGGGGCGTTTATCTTTTGGAGAACGAGTAGATGGTGTACCCTCTATACAATTTGATGGCGTATATCGACCCTATAAATTTGTTAATGTAAAAGAGAATATTAAAAATTTCTATGACACAGGTATTAATTTTGTCAATACTCTGGCTCTTTCTGGTGGTACTGAAGGTATTAACTTTAGATTATCCTTATCAAATTTAGATGCCAATAGCGTTGTTCCTAATTCTACCTTCACTCGAAAAACCAGCAATCTCAGCATAAATGCCAAATTGGGTAAAAGAATTAGCTTTCAATCAGTATTCCAGTATAATTATGAGGAAGCCAATAACAGACCAGGCAATGGATATGCTGACTACAATACATCTTGGGCAACACACTTGGTCTCTAATACCGTTAATGTCTTGGATTTGGCTCCAGGTTTTGATGAAAATGGCAATGAGACCTTATGGAATTCAGTAAATGTTGCTAATAATCCTTATTTTGTTACAAATAAATATAGAACTGCAGATATTAAAAACCGTTTCATCGGTCAGGCTAGCTTGCGCTTTGATCTAACGGATAATTTATTTATAAAAGCGGGAGTTAGTCGAGATTTTTACAATTTTGAGTACGAAGGTATTGTGCCTACTGGTACGGCATTTAGGCCTAAAGGGATCTACGAGTCCTTCAAGACTGATGTATCTGAAACAAATTTTTTAGGTAGTGTTCATTTTGATGATCGCTTTTTTGATGATCTATTGAGTGTATCCGCCATGTTTGGAGGTAATAGACAAAGAAATAACAACAATACGACTACGATTAACGGGCAGGAGTATATAATTCCAGAATTTTATAGCTACACGAATTTGGCTGTCTTGTCCACAACTCCTTCTAATTTGAAAACAGGAATCAACTCTGTATTTGGGTCATTTGACCTTGGTTATAAAAGCATGCTATACTTAACATTTACGGGTAGACAGGACTGGTTCTCTACCTTGAGTCCTGAGAACAATAGTATTTTTTATCCTTCTGTTGGAGGTAGTTTCATATTGTCAGAAGTACTGAAGATGCCTGATGTGATTAGCTTTGTTAAGTTGCGGTCGTCGTGGGCGCAAGTAGGTGGAGGTGCCCCGGACCCCTACCTGATTAACCAAACTTATGGTCTTGTACAGGGTGGACACAACGGCAGAACTGCTCAGGAAATTACCTCAGACATTGTTACCAATCCTAACCTTAGGCCTTTGACATCAACGACGTTTGAAATAGGCGCAGATATAAAATTTTTAAATAAGCGCGCAGGTATAGATATAACCTATTATAATAGTAAAACATCAGATGATATTGTTCAAGCGGATGTCTCTAATGCTTCAGGATACAGAAGGGCATTATTGAATGTCGGTGAACTTAGCAATAAAGGAATTGAGTTGTTATTGTCAGGAACACCTTTGAAATCATCTAACGGATTAACGTGGGATGTTAGCTATAATTTTGCTTACAATAAGAGCGAAATTATTTCTTTAACCGAGGATAGTAGTAGCATACTTGTTGGTAAGGGTATAGGTCCGGCATTCATCCAACATGTTGAAGGAAAACCTTATGGCTCGATTTATGGTTATTATATGGCAAGGAATGACAATGGCCAGAAAATATTTAACTCAAATAGTGGCTATGAGGTACGGAGTGAATTGTCTGATATGGGTCAAGGTGTTGCGCCAATATCCATGGGCTTAAGCAATAGCTTTAGGTATAAGAACCTTTCATTGGATATCTTGCTGGATGGAAAATTCGGTAATAAAATATTTTCCAATCTGGCATATTATTCTCACAGATTTGGATTGACAAAAGAGACGCTACCGGGCAGGGAGAATGGCCTACTTCTTCAAGGCGTTGACACCAATGGCAATCCTTACGAAAGACTTGTACCGGTAGAAGAAATTGATACCTATTATGATAATCAGAAAAAGTATACCGAGTTTTTTATGTATAACGGAGATTTTGTAAAACTTCGTGAGGTAGTTTTGACTTATAGACTACCCGTAGGAAAGCTAGCTTTTCTTGGTGAGAAACAATCTACATCCATCGCATTGGTAGGTCGTAATTTGGCCATATTACATAAGAAGACCGATTTGTTTGACCCAGAATCCAGTTATACGAGTGGAAATGCACAAGGCTTAGAGGCCTTTGGTGTGCCGCGAACACGAAATATTGGCGTCAATCTGAAAATTAAGTTTTAAAAAAAAAATAATTTAATTATGATAAATAAATTTATTAAAATAATATATGTTATTGTTGGCGTTATAGCAATCAACACCATGTCGTCTTGCAGTGGTGACTTGGAAGAATTGAACATAGATCCAGATGCCTCGAATATACTTGTTCCCGAATTCTTTTTTACAAAGGCGCAACTAGATGCCGTAAATGTGAGTTATTTTGGTACCGCGGCACTGACAATCGGGGGTTCTATGCAGCATTTTTCGACCTATAAAGAGGTGCCTGCAGCTGGAGACAAATACTTTAATGATGGTTATTCCAAAGCTTACTTTGGTCAGATGTACCTCGGGGCTGTAAATGAAATGGGAGAAGTTATACGTGCCCTAGAGGATCCTGATGATATAAACAGGCTGTCTATAGCTCGAATTTGGCGCACCTTTATTTTTCATCGTATTACTGACCTGTATGGGGATGTTCCCTATACAGAAGCAGGAAAAGGTTCGTCTGAAAACTTAATTGCCCCCAAATACGACGAGCAATCTTTCATCTACAAGGATCTGCTGAATGAATTGGAACAAGCGATAAATAACATGGATTCATCTTTAGGAAGTTTTGGAGCTGGTGATTTGATTTATGGTGGAAACCTCGACCAATGGAAAAAATTCGGCTATTCAATGATGCTCCGTCTTGGCATGAGATTGACAGAAGTGGATGCAGCATTAGCAGAAACTTGGGTAAAAAAGGCTATTGCGGGTGGTGTGATTACGAATGATACAGACCTTGCACGTATTGAATATGTTGATGGCTCCCAAGTTGCCAGTAGAAATCCTATTGCAAGTGCATTGTTGAATGGAGACTATAACAATTCTCAGGATGAGGATAATGTGGAAGGTGGAAAATTTGCCAAAACCTTTATTGACCATCTAAAAAATACGAAGGATCCACGTTTGGCAGTTATGGCGGTAGTTTGGGTTAATCAAAGTGGTACCTATATTTACGATAGCTCTTTTGATTTGCAAATCGGAATGCAAAACGCTGAGTTTAATAGTAAGCCACCTAATTTTGCCATCTTTTCAGAGCCGCATCCTCAGACTATTTTAAAATTTGATGCACCACTTCTTGTTTTTACCAGTGCTGAAGGAAACCTGCTTTTGGCAGAGGCTGCCATAAGAGGATGGTACGCAGGAGATGCACAATCTCTTTATGAAGATGCTGTTAAGTCAGGAATGAGACAATGGAGCTTATTTGGCGATGCAGGAATTATTGATAATCAGGATATTGAAGATTATCTGATTCTTAATCCTTTTAAGACGGCTGGTAGTTTTGAAGAAAAAATGGAACAGATACAAACTCAAAAATGGGTGTCGTTATTTTTGGATGAGTATGAAATATTTTCCAATTGGAGGCGTACTGGGTATCCTGCTCTGGTACCAGTTAATTATCCTGGTAATTTGACAGGTGGGCAAATCCCTACTCGTTTTGTTCTCCCAGAATCGGAGCAGGCAACAAACCAGGTTAACTTTAACGAAGCACTTGATAGACAGGGAGGAACAAATGATTTTTTAAGTAAGGTTTGGTGGGACAAATGATAGAAACAATAAGATTTAACAAAATATCTAATCCTATTTTGTTAAATCTTATTGCTTTTAAAAAATGATTTTGGCGAAGCGCAACTTGTCGAAATGGAAAAAAAAGTCTTTGTCACATATTCGGACACCGGATAAAATAGATGACAACCTTAAGCAAGATTTGGCGTCTGCTGGAGTAAATTGTACTACAGATATTGTAGTGCCTGCCACCAACTTGGTGGTGAGGAGTGGTAACGAGATTTTCACCCGTGGCAGATATTGATTGAGTAACCAGTTGTAAGGAAAGGCTTATAAAAGTGACGCTTAATGGCATGGAGGGTTCAGTGGAAGAGAACCGAGTAATCTATATCAGTATGATGTCACAGCATAGCTTTTTATAGGATAAAGAAATAGCCGATTATTAAGTTAAGTTTTGGAATCGAGGCAAGTGCTTAAATTGAAAGCTTGAGAAATGATTCTTTAGCCAATAAAAATCAGGTAATATTTAAATAAAATTAAAATAACAAATGTATCATTTTAAGGACACTAGGATGAATTCTTTTATTGGACGCACCTTTAAGGTAACAACGCTATTATTTTTGTTCTCAACAGTTGTAATGGCACAAAATTTTGATATCCTAATCAAGGGCGGTCATGTAATCGATGCCAAAAATGGTATTGATAAAGTGATAGATATAGCGATAAAAGAAGGGAAAATA